>JAQCHM010000010.1 GCA_027730885.1 Actinomycetota bacterium
CCCATCCGGCAGAACCAGGGGGTGGGGTCAGCGGGTGACGACGACGGTCGTGCCGACCGAGGCCCATTAGTAGAGAGCCTCAGCCTTGGGATCGGCCTGGCGGACGCAACCGCTCGATCGGTACGTGCCCAATTCAGCTTCGGTCTGCATGGGTCGGCCGTCGGAGAAGCGGGGAATGGAACGGAAGCCGATCGCGAGCTCGCTTCCGCGGGCGAACCGGACCATGTGGCGCATGGTGATGCCGTCGTGACCGGCCCACGCGACGGGCGACTTCGAAAAGACGCTGTAGGTACCGGGGATCGGGGTGTTGAGCCTCCCGAAGACCAGATAACTGTCGATGACCACCTCGCTGGCTTCGATCAGCCAGACCCGTTGTTGGCTGCCGGAGTAGACGATCCGTCGACCAGAACCCGACCCGGCCGGCAGGGCTGGGAACCGCGTCGGCGGGGGGGCGGCGGCGCTTCGGGAGGCGCAGTAGCGGTAAGCGCGACGTTCTCGGCCGACTCCGAGAAACCGAGCAACATGGCCGATCGGGTCAGACCACCGGCCAGACCGGCCAGCCAGTACTCCTGCCCGGCCATGTCAGGGTCACGGTCGAGCACGTTCCGGTAGAGGAGGACGACGAACTGGGCATCGTCAACCGGCCCATACGTGGCGGTCCACTCGGGTGAGGCCATGAACGACTGCGCGATGTGGTCGGGCGGTGTCCACGTGAGATCGCGGTCGACCCAGTAATCGAGACCTGGCTGATCGGGCTGGCGGTCGAACACCGCGCCGTACAGCCGCACGACGGAATCACGCACGCCCGGTGAGACGGTCGCCACGGTCATCTGACCCCCGGGCGCAGGCGTGGGCGGACTCGGAGCCTGGGCCGGAACCGACGTCGTCAGGCAGACCGAGAGCACGAGGGCCACGACGATCCCGATCAATGCCTTCGGCGTCCGGATAGCGGGAAGCCGTGTCTCGTCAACCGATGCCATCTCGCTGGATACCGTCGTCATCCCTGGCGTCGCTGTCGATTCGCTCGGCTCGCCGTCGGGCCGAACTCAGTGACTCCGACGATAGACCACGGACAGCGTCCACAACGACACACCTGATCTGCGCCCTGACCGGCGACACTGGATCGCCATGAGCCCGCTCACCCTCGTCGCAGCAACAGGGTTGTCGCTGGTGTTCGGGTGGGCTGCGGTGGCCAAGCTCCGGTCGCAGGAACAGACAGCGCAGGGTTTCGCTGCTTTGCACCTCCCGAAGCCCGGAACCCTGGCCCGGGCCGTTCCCGGAGTCGAGCTGGCGACCGCGGCCGCCCTCCTCGTTCGACCCGTGTGGGGCGCGGTCGTCGCCTTCGCGCTACTCGCGGGGTTCACGGCGTTCCTCGCCGACGTCGTACGCCGTGGGATACCCGTCTCCTGTCACTGTTTCGGGGCCGGCACCGAGCGACCGGTCGACCGCCGGACTCTGTACAGGAACGCGGTGTTGCTCCTGACGGCCCTGGCGGTCGTCGCGTTTGGCTGAACTGCCCCCGCCCCGCCGCGCCGCCGCCCCGCCGGCTTGGCCGGTTGATCTGCGGGTGGCAGGATGGCTCCATGACCGACCGCCCGTGGGGATTCCGGACTCGAGCGTTGCACGCTGGGGGACAGCCCGATCCGACGACCGGAGCCCGGGCGGTTCCGATCTACCAGTCGACCAGTTTCGTCTTCGAGGACACTCAGGACGCTGCAGACCTCTTCGCCCTGCAGAAGTACGGCACGATCTACACTCGCCTCTCCAACCCGACCACGGCCGCGTTCGAGGAGCGGATGGCCAGCCTCGAAGGCGGCATCGGTGCGGTGGCCACCGCGAGTGGCCAAGCGGCCGAGTTCCTGGCCCTGACCACGCTGGGAGGAGCGGGTGACCATTTCGTCGCCGCGTCTGGCCTCTACGGCGGCACCTACACCCTGCTGGCTACGACGCTCGGCCGGCTCGGCGTCACCACCAGCTTCGTGCCGAACACCGACGTCGACGCCTTCGCCGCGGCGATCCGACCCGAGACCAAGGCGCTCTACACCGAGATCATCGGAAATCCGGGCGGCGCGGTTGCCGACGTCGAGGGGCTGGCCGACGTCGCCCGGGCCCACGACCTCCCGCTCGTCATCGACGCCACGTTCTCGACGCCCTACCTCTGCCGACCCATGGAGTTCGGGGCCGACATCGTCCTCCACAGCGCCACGAAGTTCATCGGCGGCCACGGCACCAGCATCGGCGGCATCGTCAGTGAGGCCGGACGATTCGACTGGTCGTCGGGCCGCTTCCCGCGATTAACCGAGCCGGTCCCGACGTACAACGGACTGCAGTGGTTCGACAATTTCGGCGAATACGCGTTCTGCACAGCGTTGCGGGCCGAACAGCTCCGAGATGTCGGTGCTTGCCTCTCGCCCTTCAACGCCTTCCTCCTCCTTCAGGGGCTCGAGACCTTGCCCCAACGGATGGACGCCCACGTAGCCAACGCTCAGGCCGTTGCGGAGTGGCTCGAAGCCGACCCGCGGATCTCGTGGGTGGCGTACGCCGGACTTGCTTCCTCGCCCCATCATCAACTGGCGAAGAAGTATCTGCCGAAAGGCCCCGGCGCCATCTTCACCTTCGGCGTGAAGGGCGGGCGGGACGCCGGCCGAGCCTTTATCGAGCGGCTGACGATGATCAGCCATCTCGCGAACGTCGGCGACGCCCGTACCCTCGTCATCCACCCGGCATCCACCACCCACCAGCAACTCACCGACGAGCAACTCACCGCAGCCGGAGTCGGGCCCGACATGGTGCGACTCTCGGTGGGTCTCGAAGACCTCGAAGACATCCTGTGGGACCTCGACCAAGCACTGGGAGCATCATGACCCTCCAAACCTCGGCCGCCGAGCGCAAGCGAATCCTCGACGACACCCGGTCGATCGCCATCGTGGGCGCCTCGTCCAACCCGTCGCGAGCGTCCAACTTCGTCATCACCTATCTGAAGTCGTCGGTATGCAATTACCGGCTCTATCCGGTGAACCCCCGCGAGACCGAGATCAACGGCCTCGTGGTCTACCCGTCGCTCGATGATCTCCCCGAGGTGCCCGATCTGGTCGACGTGTTCCGAAAGCCCGAAGATTGCCCCGAGATCGCTCACGAGGCGGTGGCCATCGGGGCCAAGGCCCTCTGGCTGCAGCTGGGGATCGAGAGCGACGAGGCCGCCGAGGTGGCGTCGGCGGCGGGGTTGGACGTCGTGATGAATCGATGCGTCAAGATCGAACACGCACGTTTCGCCGGAGGTCTTCATCTCGCCGGGTTCGACACCGGGGTCATCTCGAGCCGTCGATAACACCCCACTCGGCCCTAACATGGCCGAGTGACCCGCCGTTCCCGCCTGACAACCAGCCTCGTCGCGGCATCGCTCGTCCTGGCCAGCTGTTCGACCAAACCGGACTCGGACGCCGAGGCGCTGGTGGCCGCGCTGGTCGACTTCGTCGAGCTCACCACTGAAGAAGCACAGTGCGTTGCCGATGACATCACGGAGAATGCTGACTACTCCGAGTTCTACGTCGACGACGAAGGCAAGCCCATGGAAGATCCTCCGTCGCTGGAGGATCAGTTCGAGGACCTCGGCGACGGCAAATCGGACGTCAAAGGCCTGGTCGAAGCGTTCGAGCAGGATGTCGCCGCGGCAGTCACCGCCTGCACCGGCCTCGGCTGATCGTTGCCCAGCCCCCTCCCCCGTGACCGGAGGGTGGTGATGGGATCCGACTTCGAAGCCGAGCACCGACCGCCGACGCCGCTGCAACGACAGCTGCTGAACCATCTCGATCGGGCGTTACTCGTCCTCGGCCGGTTCGAGGAAGATCCTCGTACCGCGGCGATGGACGCTCGGACCTCGATCGAACAGGCCGAGGCTGCCCTGATCCTGCTCCGCCACCTCGATCCTTCGGCTGCACGCGGT
The DNA here is from genome assembly GCA_027730885.1 of Actinomycetota bacterium. GTDB lineage: Bacteria > Actinomycetota > Acidimicrobiia > Acidimicrobiales > SZUA-35 > JAHECQ01. The sequence goes on from JAQCHM010000010.1 coordinate 3,944, forward strand.
CAACGAAGGGCTCTACGCGCGGCGTGGCGCGTGCTCGGGCCGCTGTGCGGACATCGAAGCCGGCTCCGACCAGACGCTCCGCCTCCGCTCGCTCCCATCGCTCGCGCCTGGGTACAGGAGGTGACGGCCAACCTGGCAGCGGCCCGCCTCGAACTCGACCTGCCGCGGTGGCACGCCCCGCCCAACGGGCCGGCCGTTCGTTCCAACGCCGTGCGGACCTACGCGAAAGCGCGCAAACGGTGGCGCCGCGAGCAGTCGCAACCGGCGCGAGTCGGTGGTCGAGGCTCCACCGCCAAGACGCTCAGGACCGCGCGACGCGTGAGATTCCAGGTCGAGGCCCTGTGCGGCCCAGGGGGATCGGGCGGCCCAGGGGGATCGGGCGGCCCGGGGCGATCAGGCGGCCCGGGAGGTCTGGGGACCGATGATCGTGACCGCTCCATCGTCGAGTCCGACCTGGCCGGCTATTTCTCCTCGACACCGACCGACTACGGCCGCTGGCTCAGCGAGGTGTGCGGGTGGCAGGACCAGGCCGGGGGCAACCTCGGAGCCGGCCTGGGCTGAACGAGCTGCCCAGGGCCATGCGACGCCGCCGCATCCCGGGTGTAGGCCGCCCGAGTCCTGAACGCGTGTCGCATCGTGACGGATCGCATCGCGGCCATCAGCGCGCTGGCGGTCAACTCTTCAAATCCGCCGACCATAGGCCGATGGACCTAGGTGAACTCCGACGACGACACGGTCGCCACTCCTGAGCAAGCCGCGGCGCTGGCCATGTTCGATGCCAAGCTCGCCGCCCTGGCCAAACGCGAAAAGGAAGTCGTCGGCCGCAAGAACATGTGGCTGGCGCACCACTGGCCCGACGAGTACGCCGAGCGCTGCTTCACCGTCGGTCGCCGACACGTCTGCCGCCGCTGCGCTGCCCTCTACCCCTTGGGCCTCCTGGTCGCCATCCTCTCGGCCTCCGGCGCGCTTACTTGGCCCGACGGCGCCGACCCGATCGCCATCTGGGTGCTCTCCCTACCGGCCACCTTGGCCTACTGCTGGGAGGCCCTCGGGTTCATCCGGTACAACGCGAAGGTGCAGGTGGCGACGACCCTCGTGGCCGCGGTGGCCTTCGGGCGAGCGCTCGGCTACGAGTTCGTCGAACGATGGAGCCCCGAGTTCTGGGCACCGATCTTCGTCTTCGGATCCATCTGGTTCCTGGCCACGGTCATAGGGCGCCGGCGCAAACGAGAATGACGCATTCGGCGACCTGCTCGGCCGCCCCGAGAAGATCACCGGTCACGCCCCCGATTCGGCGCCAGGCCCACAGGCCGACAGCGCCGACAGCGACCAGCAGCACGGCCGCCACCGCGCCCGCCCACGGCCCGAACAGCGCGACCAGCAGGATCCCGCCGAACGCGAACGCGAACGTCGGCACGCCTCGTGGAAGACGCCGCGCGTAGTCCGCTCCGAGTCCGTCCGGCCGGGCGACCGGAGCTGTCCCCATCAGGACGACCGCCGCTGAACGGCCGCCACCGTGAGCGACGACCAGGGCTCCGGCCGCGGTCCAGCCGGTGAGATCGGACAGCGCCGAGACCTTGACCAAGGTCACGATCACCAGCGCCAGCACTCCGAACGTGCCATGTCGAGAGTCCTTCAGGATGCTCAGCCGGTGGGCCGGGTCGCGTCCACCCGCCAGCGCGTCGAAAGAGTCCGCGAGTCCGTCCTCGTGGAAGCCGCCGGCGACCAGGGCGGTGACCATGAACGTGAGAGCCGCCGCGGTGACCGGCGACACCGCGTCGCCGGGGGACGAGAGCAGAAGGGCGTGAACGGCGGCCCCCAGGGCGCCCACCACCGCGCCGACGACCGGGAACCAGGGCACCGCGCCCTGCAGTTCGGTCTCGCCGACGGGGTGGGCACCGCCCGGCAGCCGGGTCAGGAACGCCCACGCCAATCTCAAGGACCGCATCGCTCGACCGTTCTCACATCTGCCCGAACTCTCCGAAGGTGGCGACGTCGACAACCGCGGCGACGGCCATTCGGAGCAGCGGCAGCGCGACCAGAGCGCCGGACGCTTCGCCGAGGCGGAGGTCGAGCTCGATCAGCGGGCGTTTGCCCATGTGGTCGAGGAGGCGGCGATGGCCACCCTCGGCCGAGACGTGACCGGCGAGCACGTGGTCGAGGGCGCCGGGGATCGACAACTCCAGCGGCAACATCGCCGCCGTGGCGATGAATCCGTCGAGGACCACCGGAATCGAGCGACGACGCGCCTCGACTGCGGCCCCCGCCATTGCGACCAGTTCAGCTCCGCCCAACCGACGCAGCGCATCGATCGGGCCGGCGGTGCCCGACCCGACCCTTCGGATGCCGGCATCGACCGCATCGACCTTGCGGGCCAGCGCGGCGTCGTCGACACCGGTGCCGCGCCCCACCCACTCCGCGGCGTCACCGCCGAGCAGACAGGCCGAGACCGCGGCCGCGGCTGTCGTGTTCCCGATACCCAGCTCGCCGATGACGAGGACGTCAGCATCGAGACCGGCCACCGCGTCCGCGCCCGCCTTCCATGAGGCATGGAACCGGGCGAGGTCCATCGCATCCTCGACCACGAGGTCGTTGGTCGGCCGACCGACGCCGACGTCGATCAGGCGGAGAGTCGCCCCTTGGGCCTTGGCCAGGGCGGAACAGGTAGCGACGCCGCGTTCGACGGCCAGCTGCATGGCCGCCGTCACCGCGGCCGGGTACGCGCTCACGCCCCGCGCGGCCACACCGTGATCGGCCGCGAAGATCAGGACCGCAGGACGATCCGCGGTCGGGCGGTTGGTGCGCTGCCACCCGGCCAACCAGATGGCAACCTCGTCGAGCCGGGTGAGGGCCCCCGCTGGTCGCAAGACCTGCGCGGCGCGTTCTGCCACCTCAGAGGCGTGACTCGACGACGGAAGGACCGACACCGCCGCACTGAGCTCGGCCTCCGGATCGGTGGCGTCCACGACCATGGGGTGAGCAGTCACAGCATGATTCCGGTCAGCTCGGGTAGATGGTCGATGGGGTCCCGCAACTCGAGCAACCGTCCGGCGACCACGAGGAACGAGCGATCGGCAACCGCAGCCAGGCGTTGGTTCATCCGTCCGTGCGCATCCCGGAAGCGCCTCGAGAGCGCTTCCATCGGCACGATGCCGCTCCCGACGTCGTTGGTGATCACGATGGTCGCTCCCGCCCGAGCGGCGCAGGCCGTTGCCACCACATCGACCGCACCGGCGAGTTCGATGTCGTCGGCGCCGCCCAGCATGAGGTTCGAGAGCCACACGGTCACGCAGTCGACCAGTACGGTCGGTCCGGCATCCGTAAGGGCTCGAGCCAGGTCGATCGGAGCTTCGACCGTTGCCCACGCCGTCGGGCGATCCGCTCGATGGGCGCGGATGCGATCGACCATCTCGGGATCGGCCGAGCCCTCGTCCGCGAAGGACGGATCGGCGGTCACCACGACGACGACCTGCTGTCCGCCCGCCGCAGCTGCGGCGAGCCGTTGCCCGATGGTGGACTTGCCGGACCTCGCGCCGCCCACGAGCAGGGTCATGCTCAATAGTCGATGCCCTTCTTGGCGACGATCTTCTGTTCGAAAGCGTGCTTGATCTGTTTCATCTCGGTCACGGTGTCGGCGATGGTGATCACTTCCTCGGCCATGTCGCGGCCCGTGAGAATCACGCTCACGGTCTCGGGCCGGTTGACGATGGTTGCGACGACATCGGTGGTGTCCACCCACTTCCACGTCATTGCGTAGCTGATCTCGTCGAGCACGACCAGGCGATGCCGGCCGTCGTTGATGAGTCCCTTCGCCTTCTCCCATGCGGCCGCCGCGAGGGCCGCTGACTCGTCGAGGTTCTCGGAGTCCCAGGTGAATCCGTCGCCCTCGGCGTACCACTCGGCTCCGAGCTTGCGGAGCATTGTCTCCTCGCCCACGCGCCATTCACCGCTCTTCAGGAATTGGACGACCGCGACCGGCCAATCCAGAGCCAGGGCCCGCAACGCGGTGCCGAAGGCGGCGGTCGACTTGCCCTTGCCGTTCCCGGTGTTGACCAGGACGAGCGATTTGGCGACTCGCATACCGCCCTCGCTGAGGGGAGACTCGCTGGGGATTTCGGGGTCACTCATGACAACTCGGTTCTGTCGGAAGAGGTGCGTCAGGTCGTAGCGGCACGACGACCAGGCTGCCGTCGTCGGCTCGGAGCAGGCTGATCGGCCCACCGTAGACAGGTTCCAGGACATCGGGCCGGAGAACCGACTCGGCCAAGCCGGTCCTCACGAGAACGCCTCCGTCGAGCAGTGCCAACCAGTCGGCAAAGCGTCCTGTGGCGGTGAGGTCGTGCATCGCTGCCACGATCGTCAGGTTGCGTTCGGCCTGGAGCTCGCTGATGAGCGTGAGCACGCTCATCTGGTGACCGAGATCCAGCGCGCTGGTGGGCTCGTCGAGGAGGAGCACCGACGCTTCCTGGGCCAGCGCCCGAGCCAGCGCGACCCGTTGTGATTCGCCGCCGCTCATGTCACCGACATTCCTGGCCGCAAACCTGGTCACGTCGAGGCGTTCCATGGCATCGGCAGCCGCCACCCGATCCGCTTCACTCTCTGACGCCAGCCACGAGAGGTGGGCGGTTCGTCCGAGGAGCACGTACTCGGCAACGGTCATGCCGTCGGGCAACGTCAGGTATTGAGGGAGGTAGGCCACCCGGCGGGCCCGCTCACGCCCGGTCAGCGCCTGCCCCTCGAAGGTGACCGATCCAGAGTGATCGACCAGCCCCAGCATCGCCTTCAGCAACGTGGACTTGCCGGCACCGTTCGGACCGATGAGGCCCAGCCAGCGACCGGCGTCGACGTCGAGGGTCAGAGCGCTGATCACGCGGTTGTTGCCGTAGCTGACCGAGAGGTCACGAACGCTGATCGCCGGAACGGTCACAGCGCGGCCCGCGAGTTCCACAGGATCAGCCCGAAGAAGGGGGCGCCGACGAACGCGGTGACGACACCGATCGGCAACTCGGCCGGGCTGGCAATGGTTCGGGCGACGACATCGGCCAGGACCAGGAAGGCCGCGCCGAGCAGGGCCGAAAGAGGGACGACGATCCGATAACTCGACCCGAACAACATGCGAACTGCATGGGGAATGACGAGGCCCACGAACGCGATGATGCCGCTGACGGCGACGGCGGCCGCGGCGAGCAACGACGCCGCGAAAAGCACGATCCACCGGACCCTGCGTACGTCGACACCGAGGGCGTGAGCCTCGTCCTCTCCGAGACGGAGGACGTCGAGGTGACGTCGGTGGGCGACGAGCACCGCGCCGCACACCACGACATAGGGTCCGAGTAGCCACACGTCGGCCCAACCCGACGTCGCCAAGCGGCCCAGGATCCAGGCGTACACCTCGCGAAGGGTCTCCGACCTGCGTTGCATGAGGAAGGTCTGGATCGCGGTCAGGAAGGACGAGACCGCGACACCCGCCAGCAACAACATGGTCGGCGACCGACCGCTCCTGGCGCCCAGACTCGAAGTCATCGCCACCGCGCCGAGCGCGCCGATGAACGCCAGCAAGGCGATGGAGTCGAGTGGGCCGACGCCGACCCGAAGGCCGAACGCGATGGCGATGGTGGCCCCGAGTCCCGCCCCGGCGACGACCCCGAGCGAGAAGGGAGCGACCAGCGGGTTGCGGAACACGCCCTGATAGGCCGAGCCGGCGAGGGCCAACGAGGCACCGACCAACCCGCCGAGCACCACCCGCGGCAGCCGCCATTGCCACAAGATCACGGACTGGCGCTCGCCGAGCCCCGAATCGATCGACACCCCGGGCAGCCGATCGAGCAACTCAGCGATGATGGCGCCCGGCGAGATCGCGGCCGGACCGATCATCGATCCGAGTACGACCGTGAAGAGCAACAGGCCGGAGCTGGCGACCAACGCTCGACGGGGAAGACGGAACGACGGCGCGTAGGGCGCCATCGTTTCCGCCATCACCCGAGGAAGCGTTTGGGTCACGCGCCAACCTGCTGGGCCACGAGAGCCTCGCTGATGATGGTGAGGAACTCCGGAAGGCGGGGACCCCAGCGCGACGCGATGTCGTCGTTGACAACGAGCACAGCGTCATTCTTCACCGCGCTGATGACGTCCCAGCCCGGGCGAGCCGCGACGTCGGCCGCGGTGTACCCGGACAACTCGGGGATGATGATGAGCTGTGGGTCTGCTTCGAGGATGTACTCGGGCGAGAGTTGGGGATAGCCGAAGCCGTCGGTGTCGGCCTCGTCGGCGATGTTGCTCACTCCGAGCAGGCTGTAGAGCTGGCCGATGAAGCTGTTGGAGCTGGCCGAGTAAAACGTGCCGTCGATCTCGTGATAAATCCGGATCGGTTCGGCGCCCACCGGCGTTGCCGCCACGATCTCGTCGATGGCGGATCGCATGTCGGCAACCACTTCTGCTGCGCCGTCGATCTGTCCGGTCGCGACCCCGAGATCGGCCAGCTGTGCGTACACGTCGTCGAGCGTTGCCGCGGGTTCCTGCAGGATCGTCGGGATTCCCGCAGCCTCGAGTCCACTGACGATGTCGCCGGGGTCGAAGGACAGCACGACGAGGTCAGGGTCTTCCGCGGCGATGGCCTCGAGGTTCGGTTCGAAGGCGGACAGGTCGGTCACCGGGGCATCGGCCGGGAAGTTGGAGAGCGAATCGACGGCGATCACCTGATCGCCGGCGCCGATGGCGTAGAGCATCTCGGTCGTGGTGGGCGACAGCGAAACGATTCGCTGCGGCACCTCGGCCTCGGTCTCGGCGGTCGAGGAGCCGCTGGAGACGGCGGTGTCCGGCGAGCCGCAGGCGGCCAGGGCGGTCGAAGCCAACGCGGCGGCGACAAGCCATCGCAGACGGCTGAGGGGGTTGGAACGGGCTCGAGATTTCACTCGAATCTCCTGGGTTCTCCCGGAGGTCGAGGTTCGAGGCGCTTGTGACGCTTCCAACGTGTCCTTCCTCCGAGGACGTGGGTGGGTGACCGCATCAGCAGGCGACCTGGCTCAGCGTCGGCTCGAGGGGATCGAGAGACGCATCACAGTTGCGGGACAGCACCGGAGTCACACCGGATTTCGCTGCTGGAGGCGGTGCCGGGCTTTTCGTTCCCGGCCGAAGGAGTGTAACCACATCCGAGCCGCATTGGCCCCGCCGCGTGACAAGCCTCTCGCATCACTAGCCTCCCTCCATGACAGCCCGTGGAGCACAGCGTCAGACGGCGGGACCGGCCGCCGTCGACCTGCGACTGCTGAGTCTGCCGACCGTTGAGGTGTTGGCCGCCGGACACGACCGGGCACCGCAGGAGCGACGGGAACTGGTGGTGATGGGGATCACCTCCGACAATGGGGCCATGGGTTGGGGCGAATGCTCCGCCCTCAACCGACCGACGTACACGAGCGAGTGGGCACGCGGATCCTTCGCTGCGCTCACCGACCTCCTGTCTTCCGCCGAGCCGGTCCCGCGTTCGCTGGCACCCGCGCACCCGATGGCGGCGGCCGGGTTCGAGATGGCGCTGACCGATCTGCGTCTGCGGGGCCAGGGCCGCAGTCTGGCGGCCTCGCTCGGGTCGAGGCGCGCGTCGGTACCGGCCGGCGCTGCAGTCGGACTGGCTCCCCTCGACGAGCTGACGGGCCGAGTGGCAACGCTGGTGGATGCCGGCTTGGGCCGCATCAAGCTCAAGATCGAACCCGGCCAGGACCGGGAACCGGTCGAAGCCCTCCGTTCGCGGCATCCCGATCTCGAGATCCAGGTGGACGGCAACGGCTCCTACCGCCCCGATGATCTCTCCGTTCTGCTGGGGCTCGTGGACTACGAGGTTCGGGTCATCGAGCAACCCTTCCCTGCCGACGACGCGAGCCACGAGACCATCCGCGCCAGTCGAGCCCTGATCGACGCCGGGTTCGCCCTGGTTGGCGACGAAGCGGTGCGCGACCTCGAAGACGCTCGTCGCCTCCATGCGCTCGGAATGCTTTCGGCCATCTCTCTCAAGCCGGCGCGCGTCGGCGGTTTGGCCGCGGCGACCAAACTCCACGACTGGGCGGTCCACGAGGGCATCGCCCTCACTGCCGGGGGCATGCTCGAATGCGGACTCGGCCGACACGCTCTGGCCGCGTTCGCCTCTCTGGACGGGTTCACCATCGCCGGCGACCTTTCGCCGGCACGAAGGTGGCTCGCCGACGACCCGTGGCCGGACCTTCACCTGACATCTCGACCGTTTCCGGCCCGCATCGACGTTCCCCAGGGTGTGGGGGTCGCGCCGCCCCCCGATCCGGACACCCTCGACCGCTACACCGTCGAGCGGTCAACCTTCGGTGTCCACCTCGACGCGCTGTACGAGTCGGCGCACGGCCGACGCGCTGGCGGCGGGTGACACGAGGTGGACGGCATGGCCCCCGTCGATGAATTCGGCCGTCGCGTTCGGGCCGATGCTGTCGACGAGACGATTCGCCAACACACGGAACTTGTCGTCGGACTGCCCGGCCACAACCGACACGGGCATCCGAAGGCCGGCGAGCAACGGCCACAACGACCGCTGGCTGCCGGTTCCGACGCTCCGAAGGCTGGCCGCGAGACCTTCGGGTCGGTTGCGCAGCCGAACAGCGCGAGCCGCGACGGCCGGCGAGAGCTCGGCGAACAGCGGACCGGCCAGCCACCGGTCGATGAAGGTCTCGATGCCCTCGTCGAGCAGCCGAGCCGCAAGAGCTTCATCGGCGGATCGGCGCGCCTGCCGTTCGGCCTCGCTGTCCAAGCCGGCAGTGGCACCGATCAGTACCAACCCCTCCACCAGCGCGGGCCGAGCGAGCGCGAGGTGGAGCGCCGTCCTTCCACCCATCGAGTAGCCGACGTAGATCGCACGCCCGCCGACGTCGCCCACCAGAGCGGCCGAATCGTCGAGGTCCGCTTCGTCGTGGCCCGAGTCGCCATGCCCAGGGGCATCGATCAGGACCACCTCGTGGTCGCGGGCCAAGTCGTCGGCGAAAGGTCCCCAACACGCGCGGTTCTGGGTGAACCCGTGACACAGCACGAGACGTCGACCGGTGCCGATGGACTCGCTGGCGAGCGGTGTGGTCATCGTCCCAGGATGGCAGGCTGAGACCATGACTGGACACACCGAGGCCGCCGACCGGAGTGAGCCGGCGACGACGCCGGCCGCGACCTTCTGCGCGACGTTCGTCGACGAGTGGATCCGGTCCGGGTCCACGGGCGCGTTCGTTGCTCCCGGTTCGCGTTCCACGCCGCTGGCGCTGGCCCTGGCGCAGCGCTCCGAGGTCGAGGTCTCGGTGTTCCACGACGAGCGGGCGGCGAGCTTCGCCGCGTTGGGATGGTCCATCCGCACCGCCCGCCCCGCCATCGTCCTGTGCTCGAGCGGCACGGCCGGCGCCCACTTCTTCGGCGCGGTCATCGAGGCCTCGATGTCCGCCGTACCCCTCATCGTCGTCACCGCCGACCGCCCGCCCGAGCTGTGGGATGTCGGTGCAGCGCAGACCATCGACCAGACCCACCTGTTCGGCGACAAGGTTCGGTGGTTCGGTGCGCCCGGTGTCCCCGAAACCGATCAGGCCGCCACCTGGCGGTCGTGGGCCAGCCGCGCCATTGCCGAAGCCAGCGGGGGTGCCGGCCAGTCCCGACCCGGACCGGTCCACCTCAACCTCAGCTTTCGTGACCCCCTGGCTGGTCGAGCGGCCGAACTTCCGCCCGGCCGTCCCGACGGGCGCCCGTGGCATCGGGCCACCCACGCTACTTTCGACCACGACCTCGTCGATCTGTTCCGGACCCTTTCTGGCCGCGACGGGGTGATCGTCGCCGGCGGAGGGGTCACCGACCCGGCGTCGGTCGTCGCTCTGGCCGAGCGTCTCGGTTGGCCGCTGCTCGCCGACCACCGATCCGGGTGCCGCAAGCCGGGCGTCGCCATCGCCCACTTCGACGGCCTGCTTCGGAACCCCGCCTTCGCCGACGCTCAGCGTCCGGAGGTCATCGTCCGCTTCGGCGAGCCGCTGACCAGCAAGGTCACCAACCAATGGCTCGCATCATCGGGCGCTGAACTGATCGTCGCGGCTCCCCGCGGCCGATGGCTCGATCCCGAGCGACTGGCGTCGACCATCGTCCCCGAGGCCTGTTTCGCCGCTGCCCTCCTCGCACAGTTTCCGGCTCAGCGCATCGACACGCCGACCACCAACTCGGACCGTTCGCCGTCACCCGCAAAGCCGTCACCCGCAAACCAATGGCGCGCCGCGGATGCGAGGGCCGGTGCTGACGTCCAGTACCTCCTTGCCTCCGAGCCGCTGAACGATCCCACGGTGACCCGGGCCCTACTGGCATCGCTCCCAACAGGATCCGCGCTCGTCGCCGCTTCGTCCATGGCGGTGCGAGAGCTCGAATGGTTCGGGGCCAACCGCGACGATGTTTCGGTCTACTCAAATCGCGGTGCCAACGGCATCGATGGCACCATCGCGACGGCCATCGGAATCGCTTCGACCGGTGTGCCCACTGCCTGTCTCATCGGCGACGTCGCCTTCCTCCACGACTCCACCGCGCTGGTCGGGCTGGCTCGTCCCATGATCGACCTCACCATCGTCGTGCTCGACAACGACGGGGGTGGCATCTTCGGCTTCCTCCCCCAGCACGACCTTGTGTCGTCCGACCAATTCGAGCTGCTGTTCGGAACCCCCCACGGCACCGACCTCCGCGGTCTGGCCGCCGCGCACCACCTCACCGCGGCCGACTGGCCGAACACCGATACCGGCTTGGCCGACCTCGCCCCCGAGGGAGTCAAGGTGTTCATCGCCCGCACCGACCGCGAGGCGAGCCTCGACCTCCATCGTCGGCTCAACGCTCGGCTTGCCTCGGCTGCTCAGGCTCCCGACTAGCCTCAGCGGTCATGACGACGCCTGCTCCCCTCGTTTCCGAGATCTTCGACCCCGCCGACTGGGACGAGGTCCCGGGCTGCAACTTCACCGACATCACCTACCACCGAGCCAAGGACGTGGCCTGTGTCCGCGTCGCGTTCAACCGGCCCGAGGTCCGCAACGCGTTCCGGCCCCACACCGTCGATGAGCTCTACGCCGCACTCGAGCACGCTCGGCAGTCCGTCGACATCGGTTGCGTATTGCTCACCGGCAACGGACCGTCGCCGCGCGACGGCGGGTGGGCGTTCTGCTCGGGCGGCGACCAACGCATCCGAGGCAAGGATGGCTACAAGTACGCCGACGACGTCACCGCCGACACCATCCAGGTAGGCCGAGCCGGGCGTCTCCACATTCTCGAAGTCCAGCGCCTCATCCGCTTCATGCCCAAGGTCGTCATCTGCGTCGTTCCCGGCTGGGCCGCCGGCGGCGGCCACAGCCTGCACGTCACCTGCGACCTCACCATTGCCTCGGCCGAGCATGCCCAGTTCAAGCAGACCGACACCGACGTCGCCAGCTTCGACGGTGGATTCGGTTCCGCGGCGCTGGCTCGTCAGGTCGGTCAGAAGTTCGCCCGGGAGATCTTCTTCCTCGGCCGCACCTACAGCGCAGAGGAAGCCCACCGTCAAGGCGTTGTCAACGCGGTCGTTCCTCACGCCGAGCTCGAGAAGACGGCGCTGCAGTGGGCCCGGGAAATCTGCGCCAAGAGCCCGACAGCCAACCGCATGGCGAAGTTCGCTCTGAACCTGATCGACGACGGCCTCATTGGTCAGCAGGTGTTCGCCGGCGAGGCCACCCGCCTCGCCTACATGACCGACGAAGCCCAGGAGGGCCGGGATGCCTTCCTCGAGAAGCGAACCCCCGACTGGTCCAATTACCCCTACTACTACTGAGCCCGCCTGACCAAGCGCTGGTCTGACCCCATCAGGGCCGGATGAGGGCTCCCAGCAGTGCTTGGAACTTGGCTCGGGTCTCGGCCAGCTCGGCGGGCGGATCGCTGTCGGCCACCACGCCCACCCCGGCGAACAGACGGGCGGTGTTGCCGGCGATGGTGGCCGATCGAATACCGACCGCGAAGGCCCCGTTGCCTGCCGCGTCGACCCAGCCGACCGGTCCGGCGTAGCGGCCTCGATCGGCCTGCTCCAGTTCGGAGATGAGTTGGAGAGCCACGCCCTGTGGGTCGCCGCCAACAGCCGGTGTCGGGTGCAGCGCGCCCACCAGGTCGAGCACGGACGTCGGCGGGTTCGACAGCCGGCCCTCGACCCGTGTGCCGAGATGATGGACGTTGGCCAGGGTGACGATGGTCGGTTCGGGCTCGGCGTCGACATAGGAACAGAACGGCAGGAGGGTGTCGAGCAGCCAGTCAATGGTGATGCGGTGCTCACCCCGGTCCTTGGCCGAAGCCAGGAGGCCTGCGGCCAGGCCTTGATCGGCTTCAGGATCCGACGACCGGGGGGCGGTACCCGCCAGAGGGTGCGCTCGAACGACATCACCGGATCGGGACACCAGCAGTTCGGGCGAAGCGCCGATGAACCCGTCGACCGCGAAGAGAATCGACGATCGGAACGACTGGTGGAGGCGGGACAACACCACGACCGGGTCGATGGGATGATCGGTCGTGACGATCAGCTCGCGGGCGAACACCGCCTTGCGTAAGGCCCCGGACTGAATGCGGTCGCGAGCGACCGCCACCACGTCGTCGCGCCAGGTTTCCGGCGACAGCGTCGAGCGGAGACGGTAGTCGGAGGGCTCATCGCCGGCTGTGGAGTGGCCGCGTTGGACCAGCGCGGAGAGCCGGGAGAGCGCCTCGTCCGGGTTGAGGCCACCGAAGGTGGTCAGCCAACGTCGACCCTCAGGACCCCGTCCGAGTACGATTTCGGGAACGATCAGCTCGCCCCGCGCCGACGGCTGGAAGGGAAACGCACCAAAGGCGACCGCGCCGGTGCCAGGGACGCCGACCTCGTTGGGTCCACTCAGCTCGGCCAGTGCAGCGCTGACGTCGGCCCCACCATCGGGGCGCTCGAACCGGAAACGACGGGCCTCGCCCACTCCGGCCAGTGTGAAATCTCCGCGAGACCACAACAGGCCCGATCGGCTGCCCACGACCACCGGGTCGAGGTCCCGTCCCGCTCGATCGATGCGGACGGTGACGGTCGAGGAGCTCACGCCGCGAGGCTACCGACTCGGGTCGGTCGGACGAGATCAGAAGAACGGGCTGACGAACGCCGGCTCCTGTGTATCGGGTCGGCGATCTGGCTGGGGCACGGGCTGCCGAGCGAGTCGTGCCATCGCGGCGACCCCGAGAAACGGTCCGGGGACGAGGAGGAGGAAGGCCACGCCCCAGCTGCTCAGATCACGAACCCAGGGCACGAGGAAGATGGTGAAGACCGTCAACACGAACCCGAGGGCAAGTTGGACCGTGAGTGCCGTTCCGACGAATCGCTGATCGGCGACCTCGGTGACGATGGTCGAGAACTGGGCTGAGTCGGCGACGACCCAGAGCCCCCACACCAGGCCGAGGACGACCGCCAGCAAAGGTCGTTCGACAGCGAATCCGACGACGAGCGCCATGCTCCCCGACACTGCCATCGCCAGGCCCGCCGCGGTGGTGCGCGAAGAACGATCGGAAATGAGACCGCCGACGACGCTGCCGACGGACCCGACAGCGATGGCAGCAAAGGTAGCCAGGGCCGCGGCGGCCGGCCGATCCGGGAGCACTTCGGCGTAGAACACGCCGATCCATGCCCACATGGCGTAGAGCTCCCACATGTGACCGAAGTAGCCAAGGCTGGCCAACATGACCCGGCGATTCGTCAGGACCATCCGGATCTGCGCCGGGACGAAGGGAGCCGAAGGGAAGACGAACGGCCCGTCGCGGGCGAGACGATCAGCGATGACGCCACCGAGCAGCGTCAGGGCCGACGTCAAGGCGATCACCACCTGCCACCGAGGGCTACCAACGCTGCGAAGCAGACGCGGGAGGGCCGAACCGAGCGTCAGTGCGCCCACCATGACGCCGAGTGCCAGGCCTCGCCCCCGCACGAACCAAGCCGACATCGCCTTGAGCGCCGGCGGATAGACCCCGGCCAGGGCGGCACCGACCAGGAATCGGGACTGGATGGCAAACGGCAATCCGTCGGCCACCAGGAGCAGCGCGTTGGCCAGCGCCGCACCGATCGACCCCAGCAACACCATGCGACGAGGCGGGATGCGGTCGGCCAGGCTGAACGTCGCCGAGACCAATGCACCGGCCACGAAACCCAGCTGCACCGCGATCGCAGGCAGGCTCGACGTGATCGACGAGACGTCGAGCTCGACGCGCAACTGTGGCAGCACGGCCGCCGTCGAGAACCACGTGCTCATCGAAAGCACCATGGCCACGGCCAGAATGGCGAGTTGGCGCCAGCGGTCGGCATCGGGCTCGGTCGTCATCGGCGCTCATGCTGGCACACGAAGCGAAGCCTGCGGAGGTGCGGGCAGACTGTGGGATGGCAGAGATCCTGTACGGCGAGCGGATCGGCCGCGACGCGAAGCTCATGATCGGGTGCGCTGCGGTGATCCTCGACGCGACGCGGGACCGGGTCCTGCTCACCCAGAGGACCGACAACGGGCGGTGGTGCCTTCCGGGTGGACGGATGGAGCCCGGTGAGAGCGCCGCCGAGGCGTGTCGACGCGAAGTCCTGGAGGAGACCGGATTGACCGTCGAGATCGTGCGACTCAGCGGCATCTACACCTCACCGCACCAGGTGACCCAATATCGCGACGGCGAGACGGTCCAGGTTGTGGCGCTCTGTTTCGAAGCGATCGTCACGGCCGGCTCGCCTCGCTTGAGCGACGAGACCACAGCGGTCGACTGGTTCACGCCGGAGAAGATGGACAGCCTGCCGATGATGTCCGACCATGCGACCCGCGTCGTCGACGCTTTGGCCGGCCATTCCGAGGCACGTATCGGCTGAGTCGGTCGCCGGCGGGGGATGCTTCAGCTGGCACACTGACGCAGTGGATCGGACCATCACGACCAACCTCGACGTCACACCTGCACCGGTTTTCGCCGTCGTCTCCGACCTCACGACATTCCCCGAGTGGCTCGATCTGGTTCACAGAGTCGAGCCGAGTGCGGCGGCGGACGACGATCCCGGTGCGGCCTACGCGGTGACGCTGCGGGCCAACGTCGGACCTTTCTCCCGCAGCAAACGGCTTCGCATGTGTCGCGCCCAGCTCGATGCCTCGGCCGGTCATGTGGCCTTCGTGCGCCGCGAGACCGACGGCCGCCACCACTCCGATTGGAAGATGACGGCCGACGTCGCGGCCGACACCGGCACCGATGGCTCGGTCGTCTCGATCCGGCTCGAGTACAGCGGGCAGATGTGGTCGAACCTCCTCGACAGTGCGCTCGAACATGCCGTCGAGCGGGCAACGCGGAAGCTGGCGCAGCGCGCCAGCCGCTGACCCTCGGTCCACCCGGCCCGACATGGCCCCGCTTCGCCGAATCCTGGCAACGATGATCGCCCTCGTCGTCATTGGCGAGGTGGCCGACTGGGCCGGTCGGCGCGGCCCGCGCCTCCCCCACGACAACGCCGCCACCGCAGCGGCTGCTGTCGTGGTCCTCAGCTTCGGAGGCGACAACCCGTTTGCCCGGAACGTGCAGCGCTGGCGGGTCTCGATGGCGCTCGCGGCCGCAGCGCGGCATCGAAGTTC
The DNA here is from genome assembly GCA_027730885.1 of Actinomycetota bacterium. Taxonomy (GTDB): domain Bacteria; phylum Actinomycetota; class Acidimicrobiia; order Acidimicrobiales; family SZUA-35; genus JAHECQ01. Next base: position 19,561 of record JAQCHM010000010.1, read on the forward strand.
GACGGTGGTCTTCACCGGTGGAGCCGGCAAGGGTCGGACAACCGAGGCCTCACAGATGGCCAAGGAAGCGAGGAGACAAGGGCTGGCGGCGGCGTCCATCGTCCTCGAAGAACGGGCATCGTCGACGTGGGAGAACGTCCACCTGTCGGCGCCCCTCGTCAGCGCCGCCCAGCCGATCGTCGTCGTCTCCGATGGCCTCCACGCTCGACGGGCCAGGAACTACTGGGCCGAACAGTTCCCCTTCGACACGGTGATCGTGGACGACCGCTACCGATTCGGCGACCACTTCTGGTTGAAGACCCCGGCGGCGATGGCCAAGTTGCTCCGGCTGGGCCGTGCCGCAGCCCGCAACGCGAACGCATTCGCCTGGCTCAGAGCAACGGCATGACTCGTCGCGCGAAGTCCTCGATCACCCGGTACTGCTGATCGGGTGCCAGCGCGAACACCATGCCGTTCAGCCCTTCTGCTTCGAGCGCCCGGATGCGGTCGGCAATCTCGTCGGGCTGGCCGCACAAGGTGAAGTTGCGGATCATCTCGGGTGTCACGAACCGAGCCTCGTCGGGATCGAGGAATGCATAGTGGCTGCGATGCATCTCGAGGTGGCTGCGAGCCTGGTCGCGGGTCCGGTGGAAGGCGAGATAGTCATCCCAGATGGGCAGGACGTAGTCCGGCGGAGGCGCTTCGGTTTCTCGATGCAGATCGACCAGGTAGTGCACGTTGGCCATGATCGACGAGCCGCACTCCTCGATCACTCGGGCAGAGGTCAATGACTCGCCCGGTTCGAGCATCAGCAGGTTCATCAACGCGAAGATTCGGAACCCGCTGAAGGCTCGACCCACCCGGTCGGCACCGGAGCGGGCGTTCGCCCGGGCAGAGGTGATCGACCCGCCACGAGGAAAGCCGGTGATGAGGCCGTCCCCCCATTCGCCGGCCAGCGCCTGGGCCTTGGGACCGAATCCGCCCACGTGGATGGGGATACGCGGGGCGAGGTCGAGGTAGCCACGGTCCACGTTCTGGAACTGCACGGTGTGCGTGGTGCCTCGCAACGTGTACTGCACCTCGTCGCCGTTCAGCAGACCCCTCACGACCCGTAGGTATTCCGCGAACTCGGCGACGGGCATCGGCCGCTGACCCAGGGTTCGCATGGCCGTGTTGCCGGTACCGAGCCCGAGGAAGGCTCGACCGGGCGCCAGACGGTTGATGGTGGCAATACCGTTGGCGGTGACCGGGGCCAGACGCAGGCCGGGGACGGCAACCCCCGTGCCGATCGCCATCGTTCGGGTCTGCTGCGCGAGCAGGGCCAGCACCGCCCAGGGGTCGGAGGCAAGGAACTGGCTGTCGTACACCCAGCAGAAGCTGTAGCCGAGGTTCTCGGCGTGGGTGACGAAACCGATCTCGTCGATCTGGCTGGCGGTGACCCCGAACTCCACCGGCGAGCTAGGCCTGTGCCTGGCGTTCGGCTTCGGCCTTCATCCCCTCCAGGGTCGCTTCGAGACTCTCCTTGGCGTTGGCCACCCGCTGGTCGACCTCGGCTTGGCCTTTTTCGATCATGAGCGGCGAGAGGTTGCGCAGTTCCCACTGTTCGGTGAGCCGCGTGCCGGCATCCGACGGCTCGAGCACGTAGCGCCAGCGGACGATGTTGAGGGCCGCCCCGCCGGTGACGAAGGCGAACGCGTGGCCCTCTTCACGCTCGATGATCTCGACGAGGGCCTTCCATTCTTGGTCGCCCCGTCGGTTGATCCCGACGAACTCCTCACCGACCTGACCGGTGTAGGGAACGCCATCGGCGTTCTTGCGCCAGTAACCGCCCTGGTTCTCGCTGCTCCACTCCCCGTAGCGCTCCATCGCAGTCACCAGGTTCCACACCAGTTCCGGCGGGGCGGCGATGTCGACCGAGGCTTCGTGGGTGTACAGGGGTGTGGGCTGATCCGTCATCCACGCAGTCTGGCATAGCGCAAGACCGAGGGTCTCACCCAACAGGTCTCAGGCGACCGTCTCAGGCGATCGTCTCAGGCGATCGTCTCAGGCGACAGTCTCAAGCCGGAGGTCCCAAGGGCGTCAGCCATTTGGAGGACAGCCCGTGGTTGCCCGACAGCAGTGCCGACGACTCGGCCGCCAGGCGGGCCGTGTGATCGCCGGGATCGGGAAGGGCCCGGCCGTCCAACTCCCTGATGGGCAGCACTGGATTGGTGGTGGAACAAAGGAAGAGCTCGTCGGCGGACTCGACCTCGTCCCAGAAAATGCCCCGAACCTGAGAATGGAACCCGAGATGATGGGCCATGTCCAGAACCATGCGTCGCGTGATTCCGTCGAGCACGACGTCCAACGGCGGAAGGAGCACGAGGTCGCCGCGCACCACGAAGAGGCTCTGCGACACACTCTCGGCCAGGTCGCCCTCGGCCGTCCGGAGCACGACGTCGTCGTAGCCCTCGCTCCTGGCTTGCATCTTCTGGCGGATGCCAGAGGTGTACGCTGCGGCCACCTTGAGACCCGGCGGCAGGACATCGGGTGGGGTCTTGGCGCTGGTCGCCGTCTTCACCCGAACGCCAGGCAGACCAACGGGATCGGCAAGCGGCGTGTGAATGGCGGCCACTGCGACGAGTGGAACCGTCGTGTCGGGAATGGTCGACACCGGCGTCGACACCCATGCCGCGGTGAGTTTCACGAGGTTCGCGCCCGGGTTGGCCAGCGTCGTCTCGGCCACCGCCCGCTCGAGCTGATCGAGGGACCAGCCCGACGTCATGCCCATCAGGCTCATCGATCGATCGAATCGGGCGAT
>JAQCHM010000366.1 GCA_027730885.1 Actinomycetota bacterium
TGCGCCAGACCGTGGCAGATCGGGTGGAGCCAGGTCGGACGCATGTCGGTTGTGAACGATCCGAAGTGGAACGGAGGCGACTACTACGACGCTCCGGACGGTGAAGGCCCGACCGAGGGACTGATGCTGGCTCGTCGGATCGCCCAGATCCACTACCGCTCGAGTCAGTCCTACCGCCAGCGGTTCGGCCGCGCCGTGATCGACCGGGCCGATGCGTTCAACCTGTGGGACCGCTTCCAGATCGAGGGCTACCTCGACTACCACGGTGAGAAGCTCGCTCGCCGATTCGACGCCAACACCTATCTGATCCTCAACAAAGCCATGGATCTCCATGATGTCGGCCGGGGCCGAGGGGGGATTGCCGCTGCGCTCGCTCGTGTCCGCTGCCCCAGCCTCATCGTTTCCATCGACTCCGACATCCTCTATACGCCGGCCGAGCAAGTGGAGCTTCGAGATCACCTCGTGGCCGGCGGAGTCGACGTGACCTTCGAGATCCTCCCGTCGGTCCACGGTCACGACGGCTTCCTGATGGAGTTCGCTCGGCTCGGTCCGATGCTCGATGGATTCCTGGCCGAGCAAATGAAAAACGACTGACGTGCCCGAGGGTGTCGAGATCGAGTTCTACCGCCGGGCCGCAGAGTCAGCGGTCGGTCGGACGATCGAGTCCGTCGACACTCCGGACGCGTGGTTCCTGAAGGAGGGAGCGACCCCTGAGGCGGTGACCGCCGCCTGCGTCGGCCAGGTCATCGTTGCCGCCCGTCGGCGAGGCAAACTGCTGATCCTCGATCTGGATAGCGGCGAGCGGCTGGGTCTCCGGTTCGGCATGACCGGACGGCTCGTCGTCGACGGCACCGCTGCCATTGCCTACCTCGAGTACACCACCAAGCGCAGCGACCCCAAGTGGATCCGCTTCGGTCTCGTCTTCAACGACGGCGGCTACCTCGTGATCAACGACCCGCGCCGGCTCGGCGGGGTGATCCTCGATCCGAACGAGGACGGATTGGGTCAGGACGTGTTCGACGTCGATCCGGCCACGTTCCGTTCACGTGTCCTCGTCGGTGACGTGGCGGTCAAGGCCCGGTTGCTCGACCAGCGGCGGATCGCCGGCGTCGGGAACCTGATCTGTGACGAGACCCTGTGGCGCGCCGGCATCGATCCGGCTCGGTCGGCGGGGAGCCTGTCCGAGGATGAGGGTTCGAAGTTGTTCGAGACGTTGCGTGAGGTGCTGGCCGACTTCTTGTCCGACGGCGGCTCGCACACCGGCCGACTGCATTCGGCCCGCGTCCGTGGCGGAAGGTGTCCGCTCGATGGGGAGCCATTGATGCGACGAGAGATCGGCGGGAGAACCACGTACTGGTGCGTCCGGCATCAACGATGACCGGCTAGCGTCTCGGGGGAAGGATCCGAGCGCTCGGAGGCGTGATGGAAGGTCTGCGTTGAACCGGGGAGCGCTGCTTCTCGCCCAACAGGCGGCTGACGAAACAGGGCAGACGATTCGCCTCATCATCATGGGCCTGCTGGCGGTCGCAGTGCTGCTGGCCTTGTTGACGGTCTGGTACTGGCGTCACACCGATCCCCGTCGCCGGCTGCGTCCCGTGGCTGATCCGATCGTGATTCCGGAACCGCTCGTCGATGCCCGCGGCCGCGGCGCGGGCGAGGGTCAGCGCGTACCGGCGGCCTCGTTCTCCGAAATAGACGCCGAAGAGTGGTTGCGGCTGACCGGACCCCAGGCCCTGCCCCGAACGCCCCGCCGGCTCGACGCGGAGTCCTCTCGGCCGGTCTAGCCTGGCCGTCATGGCCGACTCGCTCGATATCGACGCCATGGTCGAGAGGTTCCGGGAACGGGCCCAGGCCGTGCGCAAGCGCACGCTCCCTCCGGTTGGCGGTGAGGAACGACAGCTGTTCATTCGCCAGGCGGAGCGGGACTACATGGACTACGCCATCATCGGCGATGCCGAGGGTTCCATCGAGGACGGAATCCTGACGCTTCGGATCGACCTGCGATCGAAGTCGTAGGCGGATTCCGCCGAGGGCAATTCTCCGGCAACTTCGGGATCGGCCGGTGGCAAACGATGGTCCAGGGTTATAATCGTCGGACCATGCGGACGTAGCTCAGCTGGTAGAGCATCACCTTGCCAAGGTGAGGGTCGCGGGTTCAAATCTCGTCGTCCGCTCCAACGGAACGCCCTGCTTTGCAGGGCGTTTCATGGTTTTGGGGTGCGGCCAGTGTGGCGGGGTTTGCCCATCATGCCCGTCGGGTTGCCCATCATGTTCTGTTCAAGTTCGTGGTTGGGGCGGGTCGGTGGTGTCGGCGATGGCGATGACGGGATCGATTCGCAAGCGTGGGACGGCCTCCTTGGAGCTGCGGGTGTACGCAGGAACTGATCTTGACCCCTGTTTCCGGAGTCCTGAACGAAGGATTCTGTTATGGGAAGACGTACGAAGTTTGATGATGAGTTCCGTGGTCATGCGGTGGAGATGGCCCGGGTTGCGGGCCGGCCTCGTTATGAGGTGGCCGCGGACCTTGGAATATCGGACACTACACTCGCGAAGTGGATGATCAAATAAAAGAATGATGATGGTGAGAAGCCGTTGACTTCTTCGGAACGTGTCGAGTTGGAACAACTCCGCACGGAGAAGCGTCAGTGGATCATGGAACGCGACATCCTAAAAAAATCGATGGCCTTCTGGGTGAAGGAACAAAACGGGTGAGCAAGTACATGTTCATCGACACCCAGAGGGCAGAAATCCGTTGTGGCCGGTTTGGTTGCTGTGCGCAACCCTCGAGGTTCCCGAGTCGTCGTACTACGACTGGAACCGGGTCGGCTGGGCCAACCGTGCTGCACGCTGCGCGGCTGACGGGGCGATGACGGCCCAGATTCGTGAGGCCCACGCCGAATCGGACGGGACCTATGGCGCACCGCGGATCAAGGCCGAACTGGCTGAGGGTGGGGTGTTGGTGTCGAAACAGCGGATCGCGGAGCTGATGGCGGCAGGCCACATCCAGGGCCTGTCGGGGCGGGAACACTCGACGGTCACGACACGGCGGGACCGTATGGCGGCACCGTTCCCTGATCTGGTGAACCGCCAGTTCCTGGCTGAGGTGCCGAACAGGATCTGGTATGGCGATGTGACCTACATCTGGGTCGGCGGCAGGTTCTGGTATCTGGCGACCGTGATCGATGCTGCGACCAAGGAAGTGATTGGCTGGCGGTTCGCTGATCACATGGAGACGTCGCTCGTCGCGGACGCGTTGCGGGCGGCGGTAGCCCGCCGAGGGTTGAACGAATCACGCGGTGCGGTGTTCCACACTGATCGGGGTTCTCAATACACGTCGGCCGAGTTCGGCAAGGTATGCGGACTGTTTGGTGTCCGCCAGTCGATGGGGAGGACCGGTGTTTGTTACGACAATGCTGCCGCCGAGTCGTTTTTTTCGATTCTTAAACGTGAACTGATTTGGCGTTATCATTGGGATACTGCGGACGATCTTCATTTGAGTCTGTTTGAATGGATTGAGTCCTGGTATAATCGGAAGCGTCGCCATGCAAGTGTCGGGATACAAGCCCCCGCGGCAGCATACATTCAATACTTGAACCGGCCGGCAGCCTGACCAACACTAAACCACACTCCGGAAAACGGGGTCAGCCTCAGCGCATGATGGGATCGCCTCCATCGGTTGGTGGTTTGGGTCGCACTCGGAATCAAAACCGAGCCAACGC
>JAQCHM010000367.1 GCA_027730885.1 Actinomycetota bacterium
GATGCGCGATTGTCCGAGGTCCCCGTCGCCTACGTCATTCGGACCAAGGCGTCCGACATCGACGTGACCTTGTCGAAGGACGACCTGCTCGATCGGCTCCGAGGGCGGATCGCCAGCTACAAGATCCCCCGAGCGGTCATCTTCCTCGACGAGATGCCCATGACCCCATCAGGCAAGATCCGCAAGGTCGAACTCCGCGAACGCGCCCTCCGCGACCTCGCCCCCTGACCCGCCACCCCCGAAATTTGCAGCGAAAACCACGTCACACGTGGAAAACGCTGCACAGATCGGGGGAACGAGGGGTCAGGAACGGATGGTGGTGCCGGCGAAGGCGCCGGTGTGCTCGCCGTGGTCCATGAACACCTGGCCGTTGACGAGGGTGTAGTCGTAACCACTTGCGCCCTGGATGTAACGACCGGCGCCGTTGGGGAAGTCGTACACGTACTCGGGCTGGGGCAGACGGAGGTTGTCGAAGTCGATGACATTGACGTCGGCGAACCGGCCGGGCTCGAGACGACCTCGGTCCACGACACCGAACAGGTCGGCCGTGTCGGAGGTCAACCGGCGGATGGCCTCTTCGAGCTGCCAGCGCTGCTTCTCGCGCACCCAGTAGGTGAGGAAGAACGTTGGCTGGCTCGAGTCCATGATCTGGCCGACGTGGGCGCCGGCGTCGGCCAGGCCAAGGGTGATCACCGGATCGTCGAGCATCTCCTGAACGGCATCGAAGCTCTGGTTGAGGATCGGGTAGTTGAGGTTGACCGGCCCACCCGCCTCGAGACACGCGTCGAGGTAGGCCTCGGCGGGGGTGACCCCGCGTCGGGTCGCAATGGCCTCCAGGTTGTCCTCGGGCTTGCAGTCGTAACGTGCGTCACCGGCAGGCAGGATCCACATCTTCTCCGCTGGTACGACCAACTCGCACTGGGCCAACGCAGCCCACCGTTCGGGCGACCGCACGGCATCGAGTCGGGCCTCAGGCGCCACCTCCATCAGCTCCTTCCAAGCCGACGAGCGGAAGGGCATCCGGTTGTTGAGGGTGTAGATCACGCCGATGCCGCGACAGGTGGTCTGGGGGCGAACCATGGCGCCGCTGGTGTTCTCTTCCTTCGCGAATTCGACCACCCGGCGGAACAGCTCGGGGCGGCGTTCGCTGTGGACCAGACCGAAGCTGACCGGCCGACCCGACCGACGGGACACCTCACCCATCCAAGCGACCTCGGCCCGAGTATTGGGAAGATGCTCCTCCTTGTCACGTTCGCCGAGGCGTGCCGCGGCCTCGAAGACGCCCTTGCCATGCTTGCCCAACACGCCGGCGAAGGCGAGCAGTTCGGCCGCGTCGGCGAACGTTCCCGGCACCTGTCGGCCGTCGGGAACGACATGCAACAGGGTGCGAGAAGTCGAGAACCCGAGTGCTCCGGCGCTCATAGCCTCGTCGACCAGTTCGACCATCTTTGCGACGTCGTCGGGCCCCGCTGTCTCGTCCATACCCCGCATTCCCATCGCGGCCAGACGGACCGCGGAGTGACCGACCATGCCGCCGACGTTGATGCCTTTGGCGGTGCGATCAATCCAGTTGAGGTACTCGCCGTAGGTGGTCCAGTCCCAGGGGAGACCCTCGAGGATGGCTCGACGGGGAATGTCCTCGACACTCTCCATCATCTCGGCCAAGAAGTCGGCTCCGCCGGGAGCGACCGGCGCGAAGGTGACACCGCAGTTGCCAAGTACCGCGCTGGTGATGCCGTGCCAGCAGCTGGAGGTCTGCACCGGATCCCAGGCGATCTGAGCGTCGAGGTGCGTGTGGATGTCGACGAAGCCGGGGGTGACGAGACGCCCCTCGGCGTCGATCTCCCGCTTGGCCTTGCCGGCGATGGTCGGCTCGACCGCGGTGATGCGGTCATCGGTGATGGCGACGTCGGCGCGGCGCGCCGGCGCGCCGGTTCCGTCGATCACGGTTCCGTTGCGGATGATGATGTCTGGCGTGGTCATGTCGACCAGTCTGGAACACCCGGGCGACAGCTGCCAGTACGATCAGCCGACATTAAGCACCCGACAGCCGACATGCAGTACAGATCCACCGTTGAACAGGAGCGGGAAAAATGCCACAACAAGTACGGGGCGTTGTCGCCATGGCCAAGGGCCAGCCAGTCAGCCTCGAGACGATCGTCATTCCCGATCCAGGCCCCGGTGAAGCCGTCGTCGCCATCCAGGCGTGCGGTGTCTGCCACACCGACTTGCATTATCGAGAGGGCGGCATCAACGACCAGTTCCCATTCCTCCTCGGCCACGAGGCGGCCGGCGTGATCGAATCGGTCGGCGAGGGCGTCACCGACGTCGCTCCCGGCGACTATGTCATCCTCAACTGGCGCGCCGTCTGCGGCCAGTGTCGCTCGTGCAAGAAGGGCAAGCCGCAGTACTGCTTCGCCACCCACAACGCGACGCAGAAGATGACGCTGCTCGATGGCACCGTGCTGTCCCCTGCGCTCGGTATCGGTGCATTCTGCGAGAAGACCCTCGTCGCAGCCGGGCAGTGCACCAAGGTCGACCCTGCGGCCAAACCGGAGGTCGCGGGCCTGCTGGGCTGTGGCGTGATGGCCGGCCTGGGCGCCGCCCTGAACACCGGCAACGTTGGCCGCGGCGACACCGTGGCCGTCTTCGGCTGCGGAGGCGTTGGCAACGCCGCCCTCGAAGGTTCCCGACTCGCCGGGGCCAAGACCATCATCGCGGTCGACATTGACGACCAGAAGCTCGAGTGGGCCAAGAGCTTCGGCGCGACACACACCATCAACTCGACCAAGGAGGACGCGGTCGAACGGATTCGTGAGCTCACCGATGGCAACGGCGTCGACGTGGCCATCGAGGCCATCGGCCTGCCCAAGACGTACGAGCAGGCGTTCTACGCCCGAGACCTGGCCGGCACCGTCGTGCTCGTCGGTGTTCCCAACCCGACCATGAAGATCGAGCTGCCGTTCATCGAGATCTTCGGGCGGGGCGGAGCTCTCAAGTCCAGCTGGTACGGCGATTGCCTGCCCAGCCGGGATTTCCCCATGCTCATCGACCTCTACCTGCAGGGCCGCCTCAACCTCGAAGGCTTCGTGAGCGAGACGATCTCGCTCGATGCCGTCGAGCAGGCCTTCCACAAGATGGAAGGCGGCGGCGTCCTACGCAGTGTGGTTGTCATGTAGCTGTGGTTGTCATGTAGCTCACTCGGCCAGGAACTGGGCAACCTTGTCCTTGGGTCGCCCGATGATGGCCTTGTCGCCCCTCACTACGATGGGTCGCTGGAGTAGTCGAGGCTGCTGCACCAACAAGTCGATCACGGCCTCGACATTCCCGACGTAGTCGGCGGCGTCGAGGCCGAGCTTGTTGAAATGCGAATCCTTGCGAACCAGATCCTCGACCGGATCAACCAGCTTGGCGACGAGCGCCGTCAGCTCTTGCCTCCCCGGTTTGGTCTTCAGATAGAGATTGATGTCAACGTCGACGTTCTGCTCGCCGGCGACCGCCAGCGCGTTCGTTGACGAGTTTCAATTGGGGTTGTGATAGATCGTGACGGAGGTCATGCAGCTGACCCTATCCATCAGGAGGTACGTCATGTCGCCCAGCACCGCCATCCTTCGTTGCCACTCGTGCGGCGCCCGCAATCGTGTGCCCGTTGCCAGCGACGGCAAGCCGCGCTGCGCCAAGTGCAAGACCGACCTCCGCTG
>JAQCHM010000368.1 GCA_027730885.1 Actinomycetota bacterium
AGCCATCTTCTTCGGCGGGCTGAAGATCTACCCCACCTATGACTCGCTCGCCCAAGCCGATGCCCTCGCGGCCCGCGATAAGAACCTCCCGGTAGATCCCCGCCGCTTCCAGATGGCGATCGTGGCCATGGACACCCACACCGGCGCCGTGCGGGCCATGGTGGGCGGACCCGACTTCCTCCGGGACGAGTTCAATCTGACCACCGACGGCATCGGCCGACAGGCTGGATCGTCCATGAAAACCTTCGTCCTGGCTGCCCTGTTCGAGGCCGGCTACACCCCGTCGGACACGGTGCGTGGAGATTCCCCTTGCACCTTCGAGAACCCCGGCGGCATCCCCGATCCCTACGAGGTCAAGGGCGTCGGGGGCGAAGAGCCGAGCGTGGCTGCGGCGGCCCGCGCCTCCAACAACTGTGCGTTTGTCCGCCTGGGTCTGGTCGTCGGCAACGACAAGGTGGTCGAGGTCGCGAAGCGTCTCGGGCTGACGACCGAGCTCCAGCCGTTCCTGTCGTTGCCGCTCGGAGCGCTCGAGGTCCGCCCGATCGAGATGGCCGCGGCTTACGCGGCCATAGGCAACGACGGTATTCTCAATGCCCCCTACTACATCGAGAGGATCGAGAACGCGAAAGGCGAGATCATCTATCAGCACCGCCCGAACGGCCAGCGTGCCCTGTCCGCCCAGTCCGCTCGCCTCATCACCGAGACCCTGGCCGGCAATGTCACCGGCGGAACGGGCAAGGCCGCCCGGCTGAGCGGCGGCCACATTGCCGCAGGCAAGACGGGCACGACCCAGAACAACGAGGATGCCTGGTTCGTGGGCTACACCGACTGCCTGGCCACCGCGGTCTGGATGGGGCACCCGGACGCGAAGATTCCGATGCGGAACGTCGGCGGGGTCCCCCGGGTACAGGGGGGCAGTTATCCCGCGAGCACCTGGGGTGCCTTCAACAACGCGTATCACGGCCGAGTCAGCGAGCCCTGCACCTTCGACCCGCCAGAGGCCTACGGGGGCGGGCGTTACCTGAAGGCTCCGGGCGAGGTCGACTTCTGTGGGGAGGGTCGCGGTGACCCGACGAGCGAGACGTCTCTCGTGGACACCGACAGCGATGGCAAACCGGACTGCTTCGACATCGTCACCACAACGACGCTGCCGGGTGACACGGTTCCGTCCGATTCCTCGCCTCCCGCGACCACGCCCGCCGATAGTCCATCACCCACTTCCGGAGACTGATTTTCATGACCGCACACGGGTTCGTCGAGCTCCTGCCCTTGCAGGAGCTCGACGTTCGCCTCGACCAATTGCGTCATCGGCGAACCAAGCACCCGCTGGCGGCCGAACTCCGCAAGATCGAGTCCGAACAGGCCGCCCAGCAGGCGATCATCGACGAGATCGTCGGCCGGCGAACGGTGTTCGACACCCAACAGGGCAAGATCGAGGAAGACATCGAGCACATCGACTATCGCCGGGCTGACATCGAAAAACGGCTCTATGACGGCAGCGTGACCGGGACGAAAGATCTGCTCGCAATGCAGACCGAGTCGGCTCACCTCGCCGAGCGGAAATCGGCGCTGGAGGACCATGAGCTCGAGGTCATGGAGGCGCTCGAACCGATCGTCGCTGAGTTCGAGACAGCGAGCGCGGTGAGCGACGCCATCTTGGTGCGGCGGGCCGACAAGCAGCTCGAGTTGGAACGCGCGCTGGGGGACGTCCAGGATGAGCTGACCGAACTCGAACCGCGGCGGGCCCAACTGGCCGCCGGTCTACCCGCGGAGTTGGTCGAACGTTACGAGGCGTTGCGGGTCGAGTTCGGCGGTGTTGCTCTCGTGCAGCTGGTGGGCTCCAGCTGTTCGGGCTGTCACCTCGCCTTGTCCGCGATGGATGTCGACCGGATCCGTCACCAGGGCGCCGCGGTCGAGGTGCGCTGTCCCGAATGCAACCGCGTGTTCGTGCACTGACCATGTTCCTCTGGTTCCTGGTGGTGGCCCCGGTGATCGTGGCCGAAGTGTTCCGCAGCCCGATGGTCGACTACCGGGTTGTCGCCCTGGGCGCCGTGCTGCCCCTGGCCGAGGCCCTGCTCGGTGGACCGAGCGTGTTCCATACCCTGCTCTTGCCGGTCGTCGTGCTGACCGTGGTGATGCTGGCGACCCAACGCCGTCGATTGGTTCGTCGGCGCCTGTTGGGCCTGCCGATCGGTCTCCTCCTCCACCTGGTCCTCGACGCAACGTGGGCCGATCGGACCTTGCTCTGGTGGCCCGCGTTCGGCGGTTCCTTCGGTGAGGGACAGGTACCCGAGGTCGACCGCGCGCTGGCGGTCGGTCTCGGACTCGAGGTCATCGCGGTTGCCATCGGGGTGTGGGCGGCCCGGCGGTACGAATTGGTCGATCCGAGGAATCGATCGCGCCTGGTTCGAAGCGGACAACTGGACCGCCACGTCCTCAGCCGCGGGGCCATCGAGCTGTGACCCTCTTCGTCGTTCGCCACGGCCGAACGACGGCCAATGCCGGTGGGTTGCTCCTCGGACGGGCCGATCCCGACCTCGATGACGAGGGACGCCGGCAGGCCCGCCGGATCGCGGCCGTGCTTCCCCCCGACGCGCTGGTCGTCTCGAGCCCTCTGGGCCGCGCGTTCCAGACCGCCACCACCGTCTCGACTGATGTCGAGATCGACGATCGATTGATCGAGATGGACTACGGAGCCTACGATCTGATGCCGGTGTCGGAGGTCGCACCCGAGACCTGGCAGGCGTGGCGAACCGACGCCGACTTCCGTCCACCTGGGGGCGAATCGCACAACGAGTGTGCCGCGCGGGTCTTCGCTTCGCTCGACGAATGGGGCCGCGAGGCGATCGACCGTGACGTCGTCGTCGTGAGCCATGTGTCACCCATCAAGGCCTCGGTGGCGTGGGCGCTGCAGGTCCCCATCGACGTGTCCTGGCGGTGCTTCGTCGGGCAGGCCAGCATCACCCAGATCGGTGTGACCAGCGCAGGGACAGGTCTACGCACGTCGCTCCGGTCCTTCAACGACGTCCACCATCTGGACGCGCATTGACCCTGAGCGTGCCACTCGTGGCGGTGACCCGCCCCCCCCGCTGACCGACTTGACTGGGTGATCCTGTTGAGATCCGTGGCTTGGGCCGCCGGAGTCCCTACGCTGGAGAAACTCGTGCGAGGCGCCGAACCGATGCGGTTCGCGACCTTGCCGGCGACTGCCGCTCCCGAATCCCGCCCTCTGGGCAGCTCCGGTGCGAGCGGTCGCTGACTGTGTAGAAAGGTTTCTTCCGTGGCGAAGCAACGATCCAGTTTTGCAAAGCTCCAGCGTGACCGGGCCAAGGCGGCCAAGCGGGCGGAGAAGTTGTCGAACCGGGGCACCAGCTCCTCGGTACCGGGCCCGGTGATGACCGGCCCGCTCGCGCTCGACGACGATGACACGATCATCGAGGATCGTGAACTGACGACTGTCGAGCAACTCTTCGAAGGCAAGGGCGAGCTCACTGCTCCCCAGCTCCTCCAGATGATCGAGGACGTGCACAAGATGCGGCAGCGGGGCGAGCTCAGCGAAGAGGACTTCGAGGACGCAAAGGTCGAGATCTTCGCTCGCCTCCCGATTGACTGAAGTCGGTTGTTCGGGCCCCCTGGCTCAGGGTGCTTGGGTTAGGGTGAGGCCATGAAGCTCAACGGTGTACATCACGTTT
>JAQCHM010000369.1 GCA_027730885.1 Actinomycetota bacterium
CTTCCTCTCGATGTTCGAAGGAAGCGGCCCCATCCCCCCAGCGACCAACCTCCGAACCTACGACCTCGGGACACTCGACGGCGTAGGGCTGGCGATCACCGATGCCCTCGCGCTACCCGACGGCCGGATCATCCTGAGCACGGCCGCCGAGGACACCACGAACGCCATCGACGACGGCCCCGTCGTCGGCGCCGCCTTGGCCCTCGTCGTCGTCGACATCGTGACGGCAGTCGCCCCGCTGACCGTGTCCGGCGGACCGCAGAAGGTCGAAGGCCTGGCGTTGCGATCGATCGGGCGCCACGAAGCCGAGCTGCTGGCCGTCGTCGACAGCGACGATCAGGCCAGCCCGTCGCTGGCCCTGGACATCACCGTCACCCTCCCGTAGTCGCCCCCACTCCCCCCGTTCTGCAGTACAGGGACCGGCCTTTCGGCGGTGCGCGTACTGCAGAACCAACTCAGTTTCGTTCTGCAGTACAGGGCCCCGCCTTTCGGCGGTGCGTGTACTGCAGAACGAGTTGGGCCGGGGCGGGGAGGGCTGAGCCGATCAGGCGTGGCCGTGGCGGAGCAGTCGGCCAGGGAGGTCGGGGCCAGGGGTGATCTGATCGACGTCGTCCTGGCGGATCACGGTGCCGTTGACGACGACGGCGTGGATGCCCTTGGCGTCGGAGATGATGCGGTCGGCACCACCCGGGAGGTCGTAGACCCGGCGCTTGCCGAGATGACCCACCTGATCGGCGTCGAAGACGACGACGTCGGCCGGCTTGCCCACCTCGAGGGTGCCGCGGTCGGTGATGCCGAAGACCTGGGCCGGGCGCTGAGTGAGCATGTGGACACCATCCTCCAACGAGAAGGCCTCTCGGCCCCGGACAAACGTCGACAGGAACTCGGTCGAGTACTTGGCATCACAGAGCTGGCTGGCGTGGGCGCCGGCGTCGGATAGACCGATGACCGTGTTGGGGTCTTCGAGCAGCTCCTGAATGGAATTGGGGTCGTAGTTGATGACGTCCTGGGTGATACGCATCTCGAGGTCGGCATCGAGCGCGAGGTCGAGGATCACGTCGACCGGATCCCGTCCCTGCTCGTCGGCGATCTGCTGGGCGTTGCGGCCCTCGAGCGATGGGTCGGACGGGTAGTAGGAGATGGTGGTCCGCTCCCAGCGGTCTCCGATCTTGCCTCCGTTGCCGGCCTTCTCCTTGAACTGTTCCCGCCACTCGGGATCGGCGTAGATGGCCTTCTTGCCCTCGAGGTCGGCCTGACTGACCGGGGTGAAGCAGCGCAGGGCCTCGTAGAGGAACGGGGCCTTCCAGCTCAGTTCGAACTGGACCGGCTGCACGGCCACCTGCGGGAAGACAGGGAGGCCGCGGGCTGCGATGGCTGCGGCTTTCGCAAGCTCTACCCGATGGTCCTGTCCGGGCGTGCCCGACAAGAGTGCGGTCCACGAAACCGGCTTGCCCGTGAGCTCGGCGATGCGGGCGAACTCGTTGTGGCTCAGGCCTCGCCCGATGGTGGCCTGCATGACACCGTGCTCGAAGTCGGCCAGGACACCGGCGATCTCGATGATCTCCTCGGGTGAGGCGACCCGGGAGGGGACCGGCTTGCCGTCGTAGCCGACGTGGGTGACGGCCTTGGAGCTTGCGAACCCGAGGGCGCCCGCCTCGAGGGCCTCGCGGAGGATGTTCTTCTGGGCTTCGATTTCGTCGGTGGTGGCCTCTCGTTCGACGGCGTCCTCGCCCATCACGTACATCCGCAACGCCGTGTGACCAAGGAGAGCAGCGACGTTCACCGCGCACCCTCGGCCCTCGACCGCGTCGAGATATTCGGGGAACGTTTCGAAGGGCCACTCCATGGACAGGCCGGCCTTCAACGCTTCGACCGACATGCCCTCGACGTTCTCGAGCGTGCGCATGATGAGGTCGCGGTGCATCGGTCGTGTGGGTGCCACCGAGAAGCCACAGTTGCCCATGACGACGGTGGTGACCCCGTGCCAGGGTGAGCAGCTGACCAGCTGATCCCAGATGATCTGCGCGTCGTAGTGCGTGTGGATGTCGACGAAGCCGGGGGATGCAACGCGGCCCGCGGCGTCGATGGTGCGCACCGCGTCGTCAGGCGCGGCACCGAGGGCCACCACCTTTCCGTCCTTGATGCCGACGTCGCCCACGAAGCGAGGCGCTCGCGTTCCGTCGACGATCGTGCCGCCGGTGATCTTGAGGTCGTAGGCCATGGCAGTCCTCCTGCATATTCGGTTGGTTGTCGTGCGATACGAGTACTGCGCGCACGTTAGCGCTTGTGCGATGCCCGACCTAGCCGAAGTAGGGTCCGGACATGCGTGACTTCGCCCTGGCCCCCGAGATCGAGGAGCTGCGATCGGCAGCCGAACGGCTGGGCCGTAGTGAACTCGAACCAAGGGTTCGTGAGTCAGAGGCCGCCGGCCGTTGGCCCGACGCGGTCCTCGAGGTACTCGACGGATTCCCGTTGGGCGGGCTCGACGTGCCCGAGGCTCGGGGCGGCGTGGGTGCCGGCGCTCTCGCCAAGGTGGTCCTGCTGGAGACCCTGGCCCAGTACGACGCCAGCGGTCTTCCCGCGGCGGACCGACCCGGCCCTGCGGTCGGAGCGATCCTCGCCTGCCCCGACCGATCGCTGGCCGCCGAGGTGCTGGCGACCGCGCTCGACGGCACCGCACAGTCGGCGCTCACGGTCGTCGACGTCGACAACGGTTCGCGCCGGCTCGACTGGGCGCCGGGTTGGCCCGCGTTGCGCTGGATCTGGGTGAGCGAGGGCGATGGGTTGCGCCTCTACGAGGTGACCGGGACGCCCGATCCGGTCGTGGCGTTGGCCTTTCAGGCCTCGGGCGGAGTATCGATCCCGTTCCGCGAGACGGTGGTGCGGGGCGCCTGGCACCTCGAGCCCAACGTCGCCCTCGAGGTTCGGGGACGAGCGCGGCTCTGGGGTGCGGCCGTGTGCGTGGGGGTGGCCCAGGCTGCGCTCGAGGAGACCATCGAGTACACGACCGCCCGTGTCGTCTTCGGCAAGCCGGTTGCCCATCACCAGGGCAATGCCTTCGATCTTGCCTACGCCGGGTCCCGCGTCCACGCTGCACGGCTGATGGTCCGCGACGCGGCGGCCGCCTTCGACCGAGGCGAGGAGTTCGCAGCCTTCTGGGCAACCCAATCGTGGCTCGAGACCCGAGAGGCCGCGTTCGTGGCCACCAACGTCGGTATTCAACTACTCGGCGGTCACGGCTTCATCGTCGACCACCTGGCCGAGAAGCGCTTCAGAGAAGTACGCCATCTCGCGATGGCCGCAGGCGGCCTGGACGCAGCCGAGTTCGACGTCGCGTCGCAGGTACTACATGTACCCGATGGCCTGCTCGCCGGATTGGACCAGCTCACTGGACTGGAGAAGCGATGATCGAACTTGATGCCCGCACGATGGAGATGCTCGAGGAGGTCCGCTCGCTGGGCCGCGAGCACATCCGGCCGATGGGGCTCGAGGCCGATCGGATGGCCACACCTCCGCCGGTCGACCATCCCTTCTACCTCATCTGCACTCGCCAGGGTGGCCTGGTCAGCAAGATGATCGGCGCGGAGGAAGGGCCCACATCGCTCGACTGGAAGCCTGTCCGCAACTTCCTCCTCGGCGAGGAGACCGCTTACTGGGACCGGGGTGTCGCGTTGTCGC
>JAQCHM010000370.1 GCA_027730885.1 Actinomycetota bacterium
CGAGTACGCGGGCGTAGAGTTCGGGAACACCCCAGGCTCGCAATGCCGTTCGAACCAGTTCGTTCGTGGACATTCCGAGCACGGCGCGCTGGGCGGGGACGTCGGGAAACGGGTCGAGTCTGAGCAGCTTGCGGAAAGCGGTGCCGTTCGTCGCCATCGCGAGGAGGTGCCCCATGCCGTCGAACAAGCCGAAGAGCCAGGACTCGGGAGCTGTTGGAAGACGGGCCAGCTGGGCCAATTCTCGGCAGGCAACAGCCCTGACCAGGCACTGATGCCACACCTGGCCAACGATCTCGTCGTCCTTGGGCAGGCCCGACAGCGACGAACTGATCACAAGGCCGAGCGCCGTCAGCTTCACCAGCTTGATGCCCATCAGCATCATCGCCTTGTCCAGCGAGATGACTTCGGCTCCCCAGTTGAAAGCAGCAGAATTAGCGGTACGGAGGATTCGAGCGGACAGAACCGGGTCGAGACTAACGGCTGCGCTCAGCCCGGCCAGCTCGACGTCGGGGTCCACGCAGAGGCTCACGACTCGCATGGCAACCGGCGGAACGGAGGGCAACGAGTCAAAGTCGATCTCGGTTGGACGTCCCGATGCCCTGTTCATGAGACCAATATCGGCGCCGACCTCGGGCCGAATAAGACGTACCCCGATTCCGCTTCGAGATTCGTCCGATGTTCAGAGTTCGGCCGCGGCCCGTTCGGCGAATCCGATGCTGCGGAACATCCGATCGAACAGCTGAGGAATGTCGATGCCTTCGCTGCTCTTCTTCCCGGCTTGGTAGCGGGCGTAGACGCCGTGCAGGATGCAGGCCGACTTGAAGTAGTTGAACGCCCGGTAGTACGGCAGTTGACCGAGGTCGGCCCCCGTTGCTGCGGCGTACCGCTCGGCCAGGATCTCGCGGTCCTCGAATCCGGGGGCCGTCGTTGCTCCGCCGGCGATCACGCTGCCTTCGCCGTCGCCCGGGTCTCCCCAACCGTTGAGCGCGTACGCGAAGTCGGCCAGTGGGTCGCCGAGGGTGGCGATCTCCCAGTCGAGTACGGCAGTCAGGTTGCCGTCCTGGGCCACCATGCAGTTGTGGGCGCCGTAGTCGCCGTGAACGACCCGCGCCGGCCCCTGCTCGGGCATGCGAGACTGCAGAAGGTCGTGCAGTTCGTGGATGCGCTTGTCATCGAACGCAGCATCGTCCTTCGAGGACGTCCACGACCCGTACCAGGTGCGGAGCTGACGGGCGACGTAGGCATCGTGGCGACCGAGGTCATCGAGCCCCACCGCGGCAACGTCGACGGAGTGGAGCGCGGCCAAGGTATCGATGAACGACTCGCCCATGCGTTTGCGAGCCTCCATCAACAGCCAGGCCTCGACGTCCTCGGGCGTGTACATCGCCCGCCCGCCGACCTTGCTCATCACGTAGAAGTGGGCGCCGGTGACCGACGGGTCCTCGCAGTAGCCGAGGGCATTGGCCACCGGGACAGGTGTGTCGCGGAGCGCGCTGATGATCGTGAACTCGCGACCCATGTCGTGGGCCTTGGGGAGCAGCTCACCCATCGGCGGACGGCGGATCACCGCCTCTCGTCCTTCGGTATCAAGCAACTCGTACGTGAGGTTCGAGTGACCGCCCTCGAGCCGGACCCAGGTGAAGGGCGGCGCCAAATCGGGGACGTGCTCGCCTACCCATGCCTCGACCGCGGCGCGGTTGTATCCCGGAAGTTCTTCGTTGCTCAGCTCAGACACGGACACAAAGCTACTCCACCGACCGGATCCTTTACCTCCCCAACCGCTTCCCGAACCCCGTTCTGCACGCCACCGACCCCCTCTACGGGGCCGCCGGTCGTGCAGAACGAAGCAGAGGTGACGTGAGCTTGCAGATGACGCTCACATCACAGGTCGGCGTAAGGGAACCAGCGCAGGTGCTCGAAGTCATCGGTGGTGGGTGCCCGCTTGGGGGGAGGCGGGCGATCTCTGACCAGATCGTCGATGAGGCTGCGGGCCTGGGCCAGATAACCATCGAGGCCCTGGCGCAGCGGCAACGAAGCGACGTGCGGGATCTGGAGCTCGACGGTGCCGCCCTCGGTGCAGCGGCCGTATCGCAGCGAGTGCAGCGACCGGGGCGCCACCGGGCTCCCGTCACGATGACGCCACAGGCCGCTGTCCGGCTCGAAGTCGTAGTACGAGAGCAGGTCGCGACCACGCTCGGCGACGAGCTTCACGGCCTCCACGAGATATCCGAAGGTCTCGTCGTCGATGAAGTAGTTGAAGTTCACCCGGACCCAGCCGGGCTTGATGCCTTCGCACCCACGGGTGATCTCGCGCTCGAAGTGATGAGAATGGTCGAGGTCGATGTGGAGCAGGCGATGGCCATAGGGTCCCGCGCACGAGCACCCACCGCGGCTCTGGATCCCGAACAGGTCGTTGAGGGGGGCGACGACGAAGTTGTGATGCAGGAACCAGCCTTCGCCACCCACGGTGTCCCGGACGACGAACGAGACGATCGACAGCCGCTCGGCGTCGTGACTGCCCAGCACCTGGAGATTCCGATGGGCGTCCCATGCCTCGATGGCCCGGCGAACGAAACGATCCTCCCTGGCCTTGATGGCCGCGACGCCGACCGATTCCTTGAGTTGGAACACCAGACCGGCCCGAATCGATCCGATGATGTCCGGCGTGCCGCCCTCCTCCCGGTGCTCGATGTCGGTGACGAAGTCGTGCCCCACCGCGTTGACGTAGGACACGGTGCCACCACCGGGCACATGAGGGACTCGATTGGTGAACAGTTCCCGCCTCGCCACCAGGACACCGGGGGTGCCGGGGCCGCCGATCAGCTTGTGGGGGGAGATGAACACTGCGTCCAGATGCGCCATGTCGATCTGTACGTAGGGCGCGGCAGCGGCGAAGTCCCAACAGGCGATGGCGCCGTAGCGGTGCAGAAGGGCCGATACCGCCTCGGTGTCGGTCACGATGCCCGTGACGTTCGACGCGGCCGAGAACGACCCGATGAGCTGCGGACGGTCGGCGTATTGGGCCAGCTCGACCTCGAGGTGGGCGAGATCGACGTGACCGTCGGCGTCCTCGTCGATGGTGACGACATCGGCGATGGACTCTCGCCACGGCAGTTCGTTCGAATGGTGTTCGTACGGGCCGATGAAGACAACCGGTCGCTGATCGGGCGGGATGTGCCCGCTGAGGCCGAATCGGTCGTCGAGGTTGGAAGGAATCCGAAGTCCGAGAACGCCGATCAACCGGTCGATCGCTCCCGTGGATCCCGAGCCGCAGAAGATGACGGCGTGTTCGTCGGTGGCCCCGACGCTTCGGGCGATCAGTGCCCGCGCGTCCTCTCGGAAGCGGGTAGTCTGAAGCCCCGTGCCCGAGGATTCGGTGTGGGTGTTGGCATAACGGGGCAGCACCCACTGGCGCAGGTAGTCCTCGATGAACGACAACGACCGACCGGACGCGGTGTAGTCGGCATAGACGATGGGTCGAGGTCCAAAGGGCCCGTCGACCACTTCGGCCGCGCCGATGACCGACGCCCGAACGTAGGCGATCAGATCATCGGTCGCCTCAGCCACGGAGGTCTCAGCTTCTTGGGACATCCACCCAGTTCACGTCCTTGTCCACCCGAGGTTCGCCGGGGAGGCCGAGCACCTGCTCACCCACGATGTTGCGCATGATCTCGCTC
>JAQCHM010000371.1 GCA_027730885.1 Actinomycetota bacterium
CCACCGGTCTAGCATGCCGGTCGATCAGGCCTGACTCGGACTCACGTCGACGCCTCCGTCGCGAAGGCGGTCGGCGAGGGTTCGCCGATCGAGCTTTCCGGTTCCGAGATAGGGCACGTCCGATTCGCCGACGACAACGACTCGCCGTGGCACCTTGTAGGACGAGAGTTCACGGTTGGCCCACGTGACGAGAGCGACAGGATCGATCGTGGCGCCCGCCGACGGCACGACCACAGCCCCGACGATCTCGCCGCGCTGCGGGTCGTCGAGCCCGACGACCACCGACGTCAGGACGTCGGGGTGAGAGTCGAGCACGACTTCGACCTCGCGTGGCGCGACATTTGCGCCGGCGGTCTTGATGAGATCCTTGGCGCGCCCGGTGAAGAAGATGTACGGCCCGGCCAGGTATCCCTTGTCGCCCGTGTGGTACCACCCGTCGTCGTCGAAGATCTCATGGCGTTCGCGCTTGCACATACCGAGCATGAGGCTGTAGCCCCGCACGCAGATCTCGCCTTCGACACCCTCGGGAAGGGTCTCGCCGGTCACCAGGTCAGCGATGCGGTACTCCGACATGGGCACCGGGAAGCCCTGGGCGCCGCGATACTCCTCGGGGATGACGTGACCTCGGGGCCCGCCAGCGACGTATGTAGCGCAGGTCTCGGTCATCCCCAAGGGGGCGGTCCTCCGGTCGGCGGGTACGTCGGACGGAGGGGGCAGCGGTATGGAGGAGGGATCCCGTCCGGTTCGGCGAGCCTGTTCGAACACGCGTTGGGCCATGTATGGGAACAGACTGACCACGGTCGCGCCTTCACGCTCGACCAGGTCGATGGTGCCCTCGGCATCGAACTTCGGGGTACAGAGGAGGGTGTTGCCCCGTGCCATCAGCGGACCGAGCGTGTGGCTGACACCACCGATCCAGAAGAACGGTGCACCGCCGACCACGCGTTGGTCGCCGACGATGTCGTTCGCATCGGCGATGTTGTACGCGTGACGGACGTAGGTGCCGCGCGAGTGCACGACCCCCTTGGGCTCGGCGGTGGTTCCCGACGTGAAGATCACGAGCATCGGATCGGATGGGTGGACCTGCGCCTCGAGTGCAGAGAAGTAGTCGTCCGAGATCAGGTCGTGATCGCTTCCGGCACATGGTTGCAGATCGATCATGCCTGCCCAGGCACGGCCGGACGGTGTCGTCGTCAGAACGCGGCTGAGGCATGGGACACCGTTCAGTCGGAGGACCGGCTCGTCGGCAGAGGCCAGCGCTGGAATCGCGTCTTCCATGAAGTCGATCAGATCGTGGCCGAACAGTTCGGTCGGGATGACGAGTGTGTGGGTATCGCCGATCAGCAGCGCCTTTCGCAGCTCGGCAGGGCGATACGTTGTCGAGAACGGCATCGCAACGCCGCCGATCCTGGCGACGGCGAGCCACATCACGACCCAGTCGTTCGTGTTGGCGAACACGAACCCGATCCGCGAGCTCTTGCCGTACCCGCGTGCCAGCAGTTCTTTCGCGACACGGCGCGACGTGCGCTCGGCCTCGGCATAGGTGAGGCGACCGTCTGGCGTGACCAGGAACTCTCGCTCGCCCCATTGTTCTGCGAGGCGTCGAATGAGAACGGGGATGGTTGGCGTGAACCCGAGATCGGGGACGTTCATGGGTGACGATCGAGCTCAGTCGAGCTCGAGGAAGTTCGCGAGGTTGTCGCGCATGATCTTCCGCACCGTCTCGTCATCGAGTCCCTTGAGCTGGCTGGCGTACTGCACCGGGTCGGGCAGACCCTCGGCATGCGGGAAGTCTGAGCCGAAGACGAGCACATCGGGTCCGACGACCTCGAGGGGGCGATGGACGTTCTCCTCGGGGAAGGGGGCGACGACGAAGTGTTCCTTGAAGATTCGGCTGGGTCGTCCGGGCAGCTTGCCGTACTTGGCGGGTCGCCCGAGGAGTGCCGCGTGGTCCATCTTGCGGATCAGGTAGGGCAACCAGGGCGTGCCGAACTCGGCGATCAGGACCTTGACGTTGGGGAAACGGCCGAAGAGGTTGTGGAACATTGCGCCCGCCACCGTCTCCATGATGGGGCGGTCGGACCAATAGTTGATCCACTGGAACGCGTTGTACTCGGAGTACTTCGCGTCGGGGTCCTCGCCCCAGTCGGCGCCGTACTTCTGGTAGTCGGCACCACCGAGGTGGATGGCGATGCGGACGCCCGCTTCGTTGATCCGGGCCCAGAACGGGTCGAAGTAAGGGTCGAACGGCGAGCGGCCGTCAGGTGCCGGGCCTGGGCTGAGGTTGATGAGCTTCGCGTTGCGTTCCAACGCCCACTCGAGTTCGGCGACGGCGTGATCGACGTCGTTGAGCGGGATGACGGCCGGCACGAAGATGCGGTTCTGGTAGTTGAAACCCCAGTCGTCATGGAGCCACTCATTGAAGGCGCGAGTCACGGCATATCCCGCTTCGAGATCGCCACGGCGGAATGCGGAGTTGGAGGGAGCACCCGCGGCGTGCACGACGGCGGCCTCGACACCCTGGAAGTCCATGAGTGCGAGGCGGGGGTCCTTGTGCTCGAACGCCGGGCGCATCTCGTTGTAGCGCTGGACGAGGTCGGCCCGGCTGAGATCGTCGAGATCCCGCATCGGGTTCAGACGGTTGAGCATCGCACCTGGGATGGGGATGTTGGCGTCCATCTCCGGGACCTCGGACATGTCGACGCCGCCGTGGCCACCTTCGGGCACCGGGTGTTCACCAGTGGTCTTCCAGGTGCGGGCGTCGACGTGCTTCTCCTCGACGATGTCTTCCTCGTTCACCAGCGCGAACGTCTCACCTCGCACGAGGGCCCGTTCGAGCATGTCCTTAGAGAGGTAGCGCTCGATCGCGTCGGCGGGTGGGTAGAAATGGTTGTCGGCATCGACGACCTTGTACGGAAGTTTCGCTTCCTGGTCGGCAAGGTAAATGCCTCGATCGCCGGTCTTCACGTTGGTCGACACTGGTCTGCCCCCTTCAAGACGACTGCAGTTCCTCCGATCAAACTAGCTTGCAGGGTACAACTAGCGCAAGTGGGAACCGGATACGGTGTTGCCGGTCCGCTGGTACGAGCGAACGAACGACGGAGAAGAAATGGGCGACGACCTCGAGTACTACGACGCGGCACCGACCGACTGGATCGAGCCTGGAGAGACTGCGAGGCTCGACGTAGATGGTTGGCCCGTCGCGATCGCGAACGTCGACGGGGAGTTCTACGCGTTCCAGACCCTGTGTCCGCACCAGGGAACGAACCTCGGGGGGCTCCGACTCGAGGAAGGTTGCATCATCACCTGTCCGCAGCACGGCAGCCGCTACGACGTCACGACCGGCGCTTGCGTCAAGCCGTCCAACGAGGACGGCTTCGACCAGGACATGGTCACCTACCCGTTGCGGGTGGTCGACGACGTGATCCAGGTCGCGGTCGACTGAGGTGGGCGATTTGACCGACACGACCACCGTGAAACGCCGACGGATCCTGTGGGGTGCGGGGCTGCCCTCGTCGACCTTGCCGGAACGTATCGCCGCTGCGGCAGGGGCCGGTTTCACCGACCTCTCGGTGTCGTCGGCCGATCTGAGGTGGGCAGGCGAGGAGCGTGTGTCACTGGACGAACTGCGTCGCCAGGCCAGCGACGCTGGGGTGACGCTCGGGTCAGTCGACGG
>JAQCHM010000372.1 GCA_027730885.1 Actinomycetota bacterium
TTACGGCTGTCACGAGAACTACCTGACCACCAGGGGCGACGATCTTGCTCACTACTCCGAGGTGCTGATCCCATTCCTGGTGAGTCGACAGATCTACGCCGGAGCGGGCAAGGTGCTCCAGACTGCCCGGGGTGCCATGTTCGCGGTGAGCCAACGGGCCGAACACATCTGGGAAGGTGTGTCGTCAGCGACCACCCGGAGCAGGCCCATCATCAACACCCGCGACGAACCCCACGCCGACACAGAGCGCTTCCGGCGCCTGCACGTCATTGTCGGCGACTCGAACATGAGCGAGTACACGACCTTCCTCAAGGTGGGGGCCATGGCCATCCTGCTGCGGATGGTCGAGGACCCCAGCTGCGTCCTACGGGACATGACCCTCGAGAACTCGATCCGGGCCATCCGGGAGATCTCCCACGACCTCACCATGCAGCGCAAGGTGCGGCTGGCCAACGGTCGCGAGGCATCGGCGTTCGAGATCCAGTCCGAATACCTCAATCGGGCCCTGCGCTACGCCGACACGAAGGGCCTGCCCGATGATGAGATGCAGGCGTTGCGGATGTGGCAGCACGTCATGACCCAGCTCGAGGTCGACCCCTTCAAGCTCGATCGTGAGCTCGACTGGGTCATCAAGCACAACCTGATCGAAAACTATCGGGCCAAGCACGACCTGCCGCTCGGCCACGCGAGGGTGCAGCTGGTCGATCTGCAATATCACGACGTTCGTCGTTCGAACGGCCTGTTCTACCGGATGCAGGACCGCGGACTGGTCGAACGTACCCTCACCGACGCCGAGATGATGGCCGCGGTCGACACCCCTCCGCGAACGACCCGAGCCAAGCTGCGGGGCGATTTCATTCGCAAGGCCAAGGAACGTAAACGGGACTACACCGTGGACTGGGTGCATCTGAAGCTCAACGACCAGGCGCAGCGCACGGTGCTCTGCAAGGATCCGTTCAAGTACGAGGACGAGCGGGTGACCAAGCTCATCGACAGCCTGTAGGCCCGATGTCGAAGCTCGAACGCCTGTTGAACCTCACCGCGGTCCTCCTGGACACTCGTCGACCGTTGGCCGCGGATGAGATCCGTCATCAGGTCGAGGGCTATCCCGATTCCGATGTCGCCTTCCACCGCGCGTTCGAGCGCGATAAGGACGACCTACGGACCATGGGCATACCTTTACGGGTGGCACGAGTCCCCGGTGTCGATCCGCCGCTCGACGGTTACCGCATCCCTGCGAACGAGTACTACCTCCCCGACCCGGGCCTCTCGCATGACGAGTTGGCGGCCCTGCGACTGGCCGCGATCACTGTTCAGATCGAGGGCCTCGGCGAACCCGGCGCCGGACGGGAAGCACTCTGGAAGCTGGGGGGGGAACAGGCCGACGGCCTCGCAGGCGGAGTAGCGGCGGGGGGCGGCGCGTCCGGCGGCAGCGTGGCCTCGGTGCCCGCCGATCCCGCGCTTGTTCCCTTGTTCTCGGCCATCACCGAGCGCCGCCGGGTGACATTCGCTTACCGCTCCGAGCTACGCACCGTCGACCCCTGGCGGTTGTCGTTCCAGCGCGGACGCTGGTATCTCTCGGGCTTCGATCACCTCCGCTCGAGCGAGCGGAATTATCGAATCGACCGAATCGAGCCACCCATCGAGGTGGTGCCCGACTCGACCTGGTCCACCGGACCGACTGAACCACCGCAGGGTCGAACCCTGCAGGCATGGGAGCTGGGCGAGGATGAGCCGACGCTGGCGCGTGTCGTGGTCGACGTCAGTCACGCCGCGGGTGCAGCGAAACAGCTCGGGCCGGACGTCACCACCAGCGTCCGCCCCGACGGGGCGGTCGAGTTTCTGGTGCCGGTGATCAACCAGTTGGCCTTCCGTTCGTTTCTCCTCGGCTTTCTAGAGCACGCCGAGTTGGTCGAGCCGGCCGGTTGGCGGGACGAATTTGCTGCGTGGCTCGGGGCCCTGGTCCGATGAGCGCTCCTCCTGCCGGCGACCGCATGCGTCGAGTCCTGGCGATGGTCCCGTGGATCGTGGCCAATCCCGGGGTGCGGTTGGCCGAGGTCGCCGCTCGGTTCGGTGTGAAGGAGAAGGACGTTCTCTCCGACCTCGAGGTCGTCTACATGGTCGGTCTCCCTCCGTACTCGCCGGACTCGCTCATCGAAGTGGTCTACGAAGGCGACCGAGTGTGGATCAACTACGCCGACTTCTTCGCACGACCGTTGCGTCTCACGCCGGCCCAAGGTCTTGCGTTGTTGGCGTCCACCGACGCCCTCGTGTCGATGACCGGTACCGAACCCGACGGTCCTCTGGCTCGCGCCCTCGGGAAGTTGGCCGCCTCGCTTGGCATCGAGAGCGAGGAGTCGATCGACGTCGACCTGGGCGCGGGCGAGCCCGACGTCATCGCGCTCCTCCGATCGGCCGCATCCGAGGGAACCGAAGTCGAGATCGACTACTACTCGTACGGGCGCGACGACCATTCGACCCGGACGATCGCTCCGTGGCGAGTGCTGGCGGCGGAAGGCGCGTGGTACGTCGAGGCCTGGTGCCATCTGGCCGGCGACGAACGGATCTTCCGCGTCGACAGGATCGAAGCCGCGGTGCCGACAAGCAGACGCAGTGAGCACCGGCCCGACGACGGAGAGCCGGGCACTCAGATCTTCCACCCCCGCAAGGACCACCCGCGGATCTCTCTGCGGCTCGAGGCGGACGCGGGATGGGTCATCGACGCCTACCCCTGCGAGGCGGTGTCGACCGATTCGCAGGGTCGAGTCACCGCCACCATGGTCGTGACCGCCCTGCCCTGGCTCGAACGTTTGCTGGTTCGCCTCGGTCCTTCGGCGACGATGATCGATGTCACCGAACTGCCGGAGGCCCAGGATCTGGCGGCGACAGCGGCTCGTCGCATCCTCGATCGCTATCAGCGCTGAAGGCCCGACCCTGACCGTCCAGCCGAGTTCGGGACCGGCGCTACAGGGAGCGGCCGAAAGTGCCGATGTCTTCCTCCGTGATCGAGACCGAGTCGAAGGACGCAGCGTTCGATGAGCTCCTCAGCGACTTCGTCGCTCGGCCTTTGGACGGCACGTGGCTCGCGGCGGAGCCCGCAGCCGTCGAGGAGCATCCTGACGTCGACCGGTACACCCTCGGGTGGGCGCTCACCGAGTGGTTGTTCGTCCTGGTGGGAGCGGTCGTCATCGCCCTCGTCCTCCGAGTCTTTGTCTTCCAGGCTTTCTGGATCCCCTCGGAATCGATGGAACACACCTTGCAGGCCGAGGACCGGGTGCTGGTGAACAAGCTGAGCTACCGACTCCATGACGTCAACCGGGGCGACATCATCGTGTTCCGTCGACCCGACGAGCAGGCCGGCGAGATCCGCGACCTGATCAAGCGGGTGGGAGCCATCGAGGGCGACGTGGTCGAGGGCCGCGACAACCAACTGGTCGTCAACGGTGAACCGGTGTTCGAGTCGTACCTCGACGACAACGAGAGCATCGGTTACTTCGGTCCGATCAAGGTCCCCGCCTCGGAGGTCTTCGTCATGGGTGACAACCGTGACGAGTCCTACGACTCGCGCTTGTTCGGCACGGTGCACAAGGATCGGATCATCGGCCGGGCCGTCGTCCTGTTCTGGCCGATGGGCCGGGCCGCGATCGTCTGACCCGTG
>JAQCHM010000373.1 GCA_027730885.1 Actinomycetota bacterium
TGACCCGGGCCGAGTCGCTGGCCTGGATCTCAGCCCAGGCGACGAAGTCGACCAGGTCACCGCCGACGGTCGAAGCGAAGGCGCGGGCCTGCTCGATGATGAACCGGTAGCGCCGCCAGTGGTCGCGAGGGCGGGGGTGGGCCAGCGTCTGCTCACGCAGACGCCGGTCGCGGACCACCCGCTCGAGAAACTGCGAAGGAGTGAGCCACCAGCGATCTTCGTGCCAGCCGTTGAGGACGTCGAAGGCAGAGGCGATGCCGGCGAGCGCAGGATCGTCGCCGACCGTTCGAGGCTCCCGGAAGTCCCACTGCTGATCCGCCAGATGCCAGGCCAGCAGATCCTGGTCGGTGACCGCGAACAAGGAGGACCGCAGGGCGGCGACGACATCGACGGCACTGGCGGGATCGACGACCGCACGCACAGCGGCGAGCACGTCGCGCACCTCCTGGGTCGCGTAGACGAGCGAGCTGGTCTCGGGTCGGAACGGTAGACCGACAGCGCTCAATGCAGACTCGAGCGCGGGCAACATCAGACGGGACGGAATCAAGATGGCGATGTCGGACAGGCGGGGCGTTCTCCATCCCCCTTCACCGGACACCGGCCAGCGCTCGCCCATGGCCCGGCAGATCACTGCAGCGATGTCGGCGGCTTCGACCGCTCGCATCTCGCCCGCCGACACCTCCTTGCCGTGTGGGCCCCCGACCACGACCACCGGGGGGCCCGACGAGGCGTCGGGGAGACGATGGCCGACCAGGGGCGTATAGCCAGGTTGGGCGCCGGGAACGCCCTCGCCGATGACGCTCGTGAACAGATGATTGACCAGGTCCACGATGCCCGGGACCGAGCGGAAGTTGGTCACGAGCCTCGTCGTCTCAGACACCAACGTCCGCTCGGCGTCGGTGTACACACCGATGTCGGCCCGTCGGAACCGATAGATCGACTGCTTGGGGTCGCCGACGACGATCAGCCGACCCGGAGGCACCAGCGGTGCGAGCTCGGTCCATGGTCGGCCTTCGGGAGCCGCCGAGGAAGCCAGCAGCACCGCCAGCTCGATCTGGATGGGGTCGGTGTCCTGGAACTCGTCGAGCAGCAGCCGCCGATACTGCTGATGGAGCCGGTGGCGAACCTGCTCGTTGCTGCGGAGCAGCCGGCGGGCGAGCACCAGGAGATCGTGGAAGGAGAGGCTACCTTCGGCTCGGCGAGCATCGGTCCGTTCCGTCACGAACTGGGCGACCAAGGCCAGATAGTGCTGAAGGACGGCATCGACGATTCGGTCGATCTCCCGGGAGATCTCGCTCCGTTTGGCCGACAGCGTGGTCCGGATCGAGTCGAGGTCGACCCGCCAGCTCGTCTTCTTCCCGATGCCTCCCCTGGGCCAGGGAAGCAAGCGCAGACGTTCGATCTGTTCGAGGACGTCGTGCTGTTTGGCCTCGGCCGCATGATCGCTGAGCACGACGATCGCCTGCGCCAACTTGTCGTCGGCCGCGATGCACTGGTCGGTCAGGGCGGCCAGACCGGCAACGTCGTCGAACAGCCCGCTGATGTTCGAGAGGTCGGGCGCGGGCGGACGGAGTTCGATTCCCTCCAGCAGGTCCCAGTTGTCGTCGAACTTCCGGGCAACTTCCCGAAACGACTTGAGTCGGATGGACAGGATGCTGGCCAGAGCTTGGAGGTCGAGCAGCTCGAGATCATCGCCCACCCTGCCCGCGAAGACCTGCCATGCCTTGTCGAAGGCGACCAGGCTGCTGATCTCGTCGGCGACGGAGAACCCGGGGGGAAGTCCCGCCTCGACCGGATGATCCATGAGGATGCGAAGGGCGAAACCGTGGAGCGTGGCGATCGGCGCGGCCTCGATGTTGCTCAACGCGTCGGAGAACCGACCGTCGGTGTCCGCCGACAGCCGAGACTCGAGCGCCTCGCGAATTCGCGACCGCAGCTCGGCGGCCGCAGCCTCGGTGAAGGTGATGGCCGCGATCTGCTCGATGCGCTCCCCGTGCTGCACCAACGAGACCACTCGTTCGACCAGCGACCGGGTCTTTCCGCTGCCGGCGCCTGCCTCGACGAACAGGTTGCGACCGAGGTCCTGGGTGACGCTTCGGCGGGCGTCGGCATCGGCGAGCGCGAGCACGTTCACGCGCTCGGCTCCGATGCTTCGCGTTCTGACCCCGACGGGACAACGGAAGCCGATGGGACAGCGGCTGGCCCGCGACCGAGCAGCAGCTCGACCTTGGTCAGTTTCGGGTCGGCACTGACCGCGTCCCATTCGCGTTGCCGATCGGTTGGACACACCCGATCGAAGTCGCAGTACTGACAGTTCTCGAAGGTCAAGCGGGGCCAACCCAGTGTCCCACCGGGCACCCCCGGAAAGAGCCCACCCGCGATGCCGTCGAGCGCGGCGCCGAGGTGTGCCTCCAAGGCCACGTCGAGCGCCTCGTCGAGTTCGATGGGTTTGAGCTTGTTGCTCTTGGTCAGCCAGTAGAGGGCCGTGCGCGGGCCGGAGCGGCCGAGCCGCTCGGCCACGATTCGAGCGTAGAGCGGTAACTGCAGCCGACGGCCGCCAGCCAGCGGATCCTCGTCCATCTTGACGAATGGCCGATCGGATCCACCCTTGTAATCGATGACCAGCAAGCCGTCGTCATCGGTCAGGTCGACGCGATCGACGCTCCCGCGCATGCGCAAGCGCCGACCGTCGGCCAGCTGCACGACGGCAGGGGGCTCGGGATCGAACCCGAACGCCAGCTCCACTGCGTGGGGACGAGCGCCCCGTTCGGCCCGCAGCTGGTCGTCGGTAACGACGAACTGCAGCAGTTCGTTGCGGAGATCTCGACGCAGGATCTCGGTCTGGACCCTTCCTCCCGTCACCCCCAGCTCGGCCGGCTCGAGCACCGCCCGGTCGAGGAGGACGAGCAGATGGGTGACGGCGGCCGCGTCCCACGGCTCGCTGGGCCCCGGGAGCGTCCCGGCCACGGCATCACCGATGAACCGCTCGAGGATGGCGTGCATCAACGAGCCCCGCTCGCGTGGCGTGATTTCCGCGACCCGTTCCGGTCGCTCGGTCTGCGACAGTCGAAGCACCCGATCGAAGAGGTAGCGCCTCGGACACGCTGCGTAACTCTCGAGCGCAGTAGGGGACAGCACTCGTTCAACGGGATCGACCATGCCGACGGCCACCTGACCGCTGAAGCGGTTGAAGGCCGAAGTCGAGCGCAGCTGCTGCCGGGTGAGCCCGCCGGCCAGCACCTCGTCGGTGGAGGCGAGCGCGTGGGTATGCACGGGGTCACCGCCATCGACGTGGACCGCCAGACTTCGGAGCCCGAGGTCGATGGAGGACGCCGGGCGACCATGGCCGACGATGCCCTGATGGTGCGAGGCCAGGCTCGTCCGCTCGGCCACCAGGAAGTCGAGCATTCGAGGCCAGGCGCCGGCACGACGACTGCGCAGGTCGCCACGAGAGGTGGTGAGTAGTGCCGTCGCCCCCGCGCAGACAACGACCGCGGCCACTGCTCGAAGGTCGAACTGGGCCAGCTCGGGGCGCGGCAGCAACAGACCACGGGCGAGCGCCTTGACCTGATCCGGAAGGAGGGAGTCATCCCGTGTCGACCGGGGGAAGGCGCCCTCGACCAGGCCCACGACC
>JAQCHM010000374.1 GCA_027730885.1 Actinomycetota bacterium
ACGTGGGTCAGAGCTTGGGCCAGCGGGGTTTGGGGCGTTTTCGGGAGGGGGTGGGGCCGAGGGCCCAGCGGCGGCGCCAGGCGGCGGTTTCGGGGCCGTCGAGCGCCGGCGTGCCACCGCTGTGGGCCCGACGACGTGACTGCCACCAGCCGGTGGCGAACTCGTCGGCCAGCTCGGCCACCCGCCGCTCGATGCGCTCGGCGAATGCCCGGGCGTCCTCCGACGCGTCCAACTGCAACGGCGAGCCGAACACGACGGCGCAACGGGCACGACGGGGCCAGTTGCGGCCTTTGGGCAGGATGCGGCCGGTCCCGTCGAGGTAGACGGGGATGACGGGGATACCCGTGCGCTTGGCGACGAAGGCTGCGCCAGGACGATGGCGCTGACCCCAGCCATCGGGACTACGGCCGCCCTCCGGGAACACCAACAGGCTGTACCCCTCCTTGACCGCGGACAGAGCGTTCTCGATCGACAACTTCGACAACTTCTGACGCTCCATCGGGATGGCGCCGAGGAAGAGCGCCGAAACAGCGGAGGTGAACTTGTTGGGGAAGAAGTAGTCGGCCGCGGCGACGACAGCCAGCCGACGGCGGAGGCGGTTCGGGATGGTGGCCAACAGCAACGAGGTGTCGGCGTGGCTGTGATGGTTGGCCGCGAACAACACCGGTCCGTCGAGGCCGTTGAGTCGGTCGAGGCCGATGACCCGGGGCGAGCCGTAGAACCCGATGACGGGCTTCATGAAGCCGTAGATGCTGGCCTCTCGAACCATCCGAGCCATCGGACGGCGGGCCCACTTCGTGTTGTAGTACACACCGACCTTGCTGACCTGGGGCAGTTTGGCGACACCCTTGGGTGTTGCCGGCGGCTCGGCGACGAATCGGAACCAGCCCATTGCGACTCAGGCCCCCCCGGTGGAGACATCGGCCATCAGGATCGGCGGGTTGTGCAGGTGGGTGAGCGTCGGCTTGGGGCCCACGGTGTCCTCGGCCATTTCGAGCGCGTCCTGCAGTGTGGTCGCGGGCCGGAAGCCCAAGCGGCGGACCGCTCGGGGATCGCCGCCGACCACGATGACCTGCCCCAGGTACTGCATGGCGTGGCTGCCCCAGTACCACATGTAGAAGGGGTGGACGCCGTGGTAGGCGTAGCTGGTTCGGTACAGATGCCGGTACCACTCGTCCTCGGCGAACTGTTTTTCGTACTTTCGCTCGATTTCGATCGGGTCGGTGGTGTCGGCCAGCACCTGTTCGAAGAAGTCGATGTAGCTCGGGTGATGGACCGGGTGGAACTCCCAAGGCGTCGGATGGCTCATGATGAGGACCCCGCCCTCCCGAACGACCGGCCGACCTCGATACAGATTGAAGAAGTAGCCGAGCCCCTGCACCATGACCAGGATCGGGTTCATGATCGAGTTGACGTTGTAGGGGCAAAGGTAGGGGAGGCCCATGGTCACGATGTCGGTCTGGCCTTCGACCGGAACGAGGTGCTGTTTGTAGACCATCTCGGTCGTTCTCTCGTGCACGGCTTCGACCTCACCGGCCTGCACCGAGGTCAGTTCGTAGGGCGCCCTCCACGAATGGAAGATCTTGCGCCGCGCCGGCGCGCTCATGCGGTTGAGGCCGGCGTTCATTGCCGTGAAGGACGCTCGATCCTTGACCGACCACTCCCACTCACGTTTCTGCAGCACGGCCAGCGGACCGTCGTAGCCGAACGCATTGGTGTTGAGCGTGGTCTCGATCTGGAAGATGCGGGGTCCGTGATTCTTGATGACTTCGCCCTGGCGCCAGTTGGCCCGGTGGAGCTCGGAGGACTTCTGGTCCATGAAGGACTTGGAGTTCTGCATCGTGTGCACGTTGTGATGGACACGAACGCCTTGGTAGCCCGAGAGGCCGGTGGCGGTGCTCTTCCACCCGCCGTCCATCGACACGAGGTTGATGTTCACGTAGATGACGAGGTCGCTCTCGGCGGCCCGCTTGGACATCTGGACGTCTTCGTCGTGGCGGGTCTTGCCCAGGATCACCATGCCGTCGGGGTCTTCGGCGTCGTGGTTGTAGAGCATGCCGTGGGGGGCGAACGCTTCGTAGACACGATCGCCGACGGCATGACGCAGCTCGGCTTCGGTCATGCGACGGTGCAAGGCGAGGGCGGCGATGATGTGCACGTCGTCGACGCCGGCGGCGGCTGCGAGATCGAGCACCGCTTCGATGATCCGCTGCCGGACGTCGGGTCGTTCCATCGGCGGAAGGGGCAACGACAGGTCGTCGAAGGCGATCGTCAGCTTCATGCCCGGACGCAGGATGCTGGGCAACGGGTCGTCGTTCAGCGGTTCCAGCAACGCTCGGCGGATGGCGCCGTCAGGATCGGCGATGCCACGGAGCGGTTCGCTCGGGTAGATGACACGGCTGCGTCCGACCGGCAGCTTCTCCAGGCGGAAACCCTCGCCGTGATGGAACAGGATCGGCGGCGTCTGTCGATCGACGTCGAGCACGAAGCCGGGTCGTGGGTTGGGGCGGTTGTTGGATGAGGCCATGGGAGAAGCTGGGTTCCGGGGTTGGTAGGTCGGAGGGGCGGGGTCAGCGCCGGCTGAGCCGCGGGCTGGGAAGCGGGCCGAGGGGAAGGAAGCGGTCGGTGCCACCGTCGACCTTCGACCAGTTCTCGATGAGCCAGCCGCGTTTGCTGGAGATCGAGGCCAGCCGCGTCTCGGGATTGACGGCGACGGGGAAACCGACTGCTTCGAGTAGGGGAAGGTCCGATGACGAGTCGGCGTAGGCCACTGACTCGTTCAGGTCGATTCCGTGCTGGTCGGCGAAGTCACGCAAGGCCTGGGCCCTGACTTCTCCGGTCGGCGGCACGGCCAGGAGCTCGCCGGTGTAGCGGCCGTCCCGAACGGACATCTCGGCACAGATGACGTCGTCGAACAGCGGTCCGAGCGGTTTGACGACGATGTCGAGGGCCCCGGTGATGAGCACGGTGCGGTGCCCGAGTCGGCGGTGCTCGCGCACTCGACGCAGGGCAGCGGGGAACGCCTTGGTGAGGATGTGATCGGCCAGCAGTTCGGTGCCGAGGCGATCCATCTCGGCCACCGAGGCACCGTCGTACCGACGATAGAAGTGGCGCAGGAAGTCGGTGCGATCTCGCTTGTCCAGCGCGAGCAGGTTGGGGGCCTCGCTCAAGGTCTTGAGGGTGAATCGGAGCCGGTCCCGGGGGCCGAGGTTGCGGGTGGCGAGCCAGGCGTAGCTGAACACGACGTTGCTCGCGATGATGGTGTTCTCGAGGTCGAAGGCGGCCAGTTGGCGCTCGGGCGCAAGCACTCGGGCCCGCAGTCGCTTGACGCGGGCATCGGGGTCGGAGCGTTCGTCGGTGGTCTTGACCCTGGCGTGGTCGACGACGGTGGGCAGGTGGACGTCTCGGACATAGCGGTCCCAATCGACAACAGCGGGGTCGCAGCAGAATGCGTCACGGTCGGCGGGAGCAAGCGCCTCATGCATCCCGATGAGGTTGGTGACGCCGTACAACGCCTCACACTCGGCGTAGGCACCGTAGATCTTCACGTAACTACTGGCCCGCTCGACAAGCTCTCGCTTCTCCTCGACGCCGGCGTTGATCATCGCCTGTTTGCCCCGCAAC
>JAQCHM010000375.1 GCA_027730885.1 Actinomycetota bacterium
CACGGCCGGGCGGTCGATGCTGTTGGCACAGCTCCGCCGACCGGCCGAGAGCGTGAACAGACCATCGGCAAACGAGACTCGAACGTGGGCCGGGTGAGGCGAGGCGTCGGCGTTCGTGCTGAGAAGGAACACGGTGGTGGTGACCTGGCTGACCGCGTCGGCCAAATCGTGCAGCTCGACCTTGACGCTCATCGGCCCTCCTTGGGGAAGTCGGCGAAACTGACCTCGGCACCGGCCGGCTCGTGCGAGCCCTCGACGTTGAGGTCAGGCAGGATGCGATCGAGCCAACGCGGCAGCCACCAGTTCTTGGCCCCCAGCAGTTCCATGGTCGCGGGGACCAAAAGCATGCGGACCAGCGTTGCGTCCAGCAGCACGGCCATCGACAGACCGAGGCCGAAGAGCTTGACGATGCGGTCGTCCTCGAAGAGGAAACTGCCGAAGACCACCACCATGATGGCCGCCGCCGCAGTGATGACCCGAGCCGTTGCGGCCAGCCCATCGGCCACCGAGTTCCGAGCATCGCCCGTTCGATCGAACTCCTCCTTCACCCGAGACAGAAGGAAGACCTCGTAGTCCATGGACAAGCCGAAGACGATGGCGAACAACATCATCGGGATGAAGGGTTCGATGGGAGCGGGCTCGACTCCGGAGATCGAGCCGAACCAACCCCACTGGAAGACCGCCACCACGACGCCGTACGCCGCAGCGATCGACAGCATGTTCATCACGACCGCCTTCAGCGGCACGAGCAGCGAACGGAAGACCGCCATCAACAACAGGAAGGACAGCGCAAGCACCGCACCCAGGAACACGACCAGGCGACGCGACAGGTAGGCGGTGAAGTCGATGTTGGCCGCAACTGCTCCGGCGACGTTGGCTTCCAGGGTGGTGCCCTCGACCGCGGGGGCGATCACGTCGTCCCGGAGCCGGTTCACCAGGTCCTCGGTTGCCTCGTCCTGGGGTGAGGTCGTCGGGATCACTCGCAGGAGGAACGCCTCGGCCTTGGTCGGGTCTTGGATGTTGGGGAAGGGAGGGGACACCGAGTCGACACCCGGCGTCTGGGCGATCGCGGCTGCTACCGCCTGGACTGCGGCCGCGTCGCTCGGCGCTCCAGCCTTCATCACCACGACCAGGGGGCCGTTGAACCCCGGCCCGAATCCTTCGCCGATGAGATCGTAGGCCCGGCGGGTGGTCGTCTCCTCGGGGTAGTTGCCCTCGTCGGAGAAGCCGAGCCGAAGCCCGAGTACCGGCGCAGCGAGGAGGCACAGCAGCCCCGTTCCGACCAGTAGGAACAGCCAGGGACGGGCCTGGATCAAGCGACTCCACCGGTAGGCGAGGGTGTCGCGGAGCGGTTTGTGGGCCCGAGCCGGAACCTGTTGGCGCAACGGCGCGACGATGAACGAGGCCAACAGGATCATGAGGGTGATCACCACGGCAACGAAAAAGACCAATGGCTGGCCGAGACCGAGACCGAGAAGCCCCAGCGCCATCACCGCGGCCATGGCCAGGCCTCGCCAGCGCGTGACCTCGATCCGCTCTTGTGCGAATCCGATCAAGGCCGGGAGAAGGGTTACCGAGGCGATCATGGTGACGGCGACCGTCATCGCGGCGCTGATGCCCAAACCGGAGATGAACCTCAACCCCATCAGGAGCATGCCCAACAGGGATACCACCACGGTGAGTCCGGCGAAGACCACAGCCCTACCGGCGCTGTCCATGGCCCGCATGGTCGCTTCGAGCGGCGTTGCGCCCTCCCGATGCACTTCTCGGTAGCGGGTCACGATGAACAGCGCGTAATCGATGCCAACGCCCAAGCCGATCATGGCGCCGATGATGGTGGCGAAGTCGGGGATGGCGATGAAGCCGGTGCTGAGGGTGACCAGACCCACGCCGGTGCCGACACCCGCAAGAGCAACGGCGATCGGCAGCCCCATCGCCAGCACCGAACCAAAGGAGAGGATGAGGACGACGATGGCGAAGGCGATCCCGATGAGCTCGGACTCTGGAGGCTCGAAGACAGCGAGGGCAGCTCCGCCGACCTCGCTCCGTAGACCGTCGACCTCGGGCATCGCCTCGGCGATCTTCTCGCCGATCAGACCCGACTCGGCCTGATCGATGTCAAGATCGAGATTGACCGTGGCGAAGGCGACGGTGCCGTCGGCGTTGATCTGCTGGGCACCGAACGGCGTGTACGGGCTCACGACGGCGACGCCCTCCATCGCGTCGACCTCGGCGAACAGTTCCTCCATGGGCCCCTGCACCGCGGGGTCGGTGACGCCCTGTTCGGCCTGGAACACGATGGAACCACCAAGGGAACTGCCGCCGCTTCCGGGAAAGAACTCCTCGAGCAGCTTCAGCCCGTCGGCGCTCTCGGAATCGGGGATCTCGAACTCGCCGTTGAACTGCGCCCCGATCACTGCCGCCAGGCCTTGCGCCCCGAAGAGTGCAACCAACCAGAAGACGAGCACTTTGACCCGGTTCTCGAAGCACCAACGACCAAGGTTGCGAAACATGGTCCGTTACGCTACTCGGTGGTAGCGGAATTGGCACGGACTGGTACGATCTGTTCGTGGCACGACCGCTGAGCGCCGACGCACGAGAGCGGATTCTCGCCAGCAGCCGAGGGTTGTTGCTCGATTCCGGCCTCGCCGCGTTCACGGTCGACGAGATCGCCGGCCGCTCCGGAGTGGCCAAGAGCACGATCTACCGTCACTTCGACAGCGCGAACGAACTGCTCGTCGCGACCCTCGACCAGCTCGTCGTGCCACTGCCGGTCCCCGACACCGGCGCTCTTCGGTCCGATCTGCTCGAACTGGCCCGGACCGCGATTCCCATCTTCGCCGACTTGAACCTGCGACGGCTGCTGCTGGGCGTCATCACCATGGCTGCCGGAGACCCCGAACTCGACCGCATCCATCGGGCGTTGATGCACGAGCGCAAAGGACCATTGAGGGCAGTCGTCGACGCCGCCCGATCGCGCGGAGAGTTGCCGACATCGCTCACCTTCGACGTTGCCTTCGACTTCCTCGAAGGCCCGTTCACCACCCGGTGGCTGCACGAGCCCGACACGCTGGCTCATATCGACATCGAGACGACCGTCGACCGGACCATCGCGGCCATGAGCGCCCAACTGGCCGGGCAAGGCTGAGCGACTTCCGGCGAACCCGATCAGCTCAGCATCTGGGCCGCGGCCCACGTGTTTTCCATCAGGCAAGCCACGGTCATCGGCCCCGTACCGCCAGGCATGGGCGTGATGGCACCGGCGATCGCCTGAACCTGGTCAAAGCAGACATCGCCGACGATCCCGGCCTCGGTTCGGGACACGCCGACATCCAGAACCGCCGCGCCCGGCTTGACGTGCCGAGCCGTGATGAGACCTCCCATGCCCGCGGCCGCGACCAGAATGTCGGCCTCGCGGGTGAC
Source organism: Actinomycetota bacterium (assembly GCA_027730885.1). GTDB lineage: Bacteria > Actinomycetota > Acidimicrobiia > Acidimicrobiales > SZUA-35 > JAHECQ01. The sequence continues at coordinate 3,424 of JAQCHM010000375.1, forward strand.
CGCAGCGAGGTCGGCGGTCCGAGAGTGCGCCAGGGTGACGGTGGCGTCGACCCCTTTGGCCCCCAGCAACAGCACTTGCGGCAATCCGACCAAGGTCGAGCGCCCGACGACCACGGCCCGCTTTCCGACGGTGGGGATGCCGTAATACTCGAGCAGTCGCATCACGCCGACCGGTGTACAGGGCGCGTGGCCCGGCAGGCC
>JAQCHM010000011.1 GCA_027730885.1 Actinomycetota bacterium
CCCCTCCGGGCGTTTCACGCTCGATGAGCATGATGACCGCGGGACTGATGCGGGGAAAGGACTGCAGCTTGCAGCTCGGACATTCCAGGGCCCGGTCGATGGAGTGCGGCACGTTCTGCGTACCGCACCGGCCACAGAACTGGTGGTCCCGAGCCCAGAGCAGCACCTGCGCCGCGCGCCCGGCCATGCCCCAGTCGTCGTCGGGGATCCGCCCGAACAACGATCGGAGATTGACCCACTCGGCGTCGTCGGGATCGTCGAAACCCGACTTGGCGCGGGCGGCCCACACCGGGGTGCCGTCGTCCAGGCCGAGGAGGTGTTGGGACTCCACGCCGACGGGGGCTTCGGTGCCGACCGGGATGCCACCGTCGACGACCATGACCTGTTGACGTTCATCAATCAGGAACCATCGGCCCTCGACGACGGGCATGTGCTCGGGAAGGTTGACGCGCGGTACGAACATCGTCGCAACCTAGCGCAGCTGGCGCGTCTGATAGATGGCCGTGTGGTCGATCGAACAGACCGGGGACCCGTCGTTGCCGGAGAGCAGGACGTCGGCCCGGACGAAAAGGTGACCCTTGCGGTCGAAGTTCTCGCGGACTTCTGCGGTCACCGTGACCTCTTCTTCGACCCCCAACGCCCGGTGGTATCTGGAGACCGATCCGACATGGATCCACGGCGGGAGGACGACCGAGCGGGTGAGGGCCTCGTTGGCCCGCCGGAGCACCCAGCCGGGATGAACGGCCCGCCAATCGGCGACCGGGCTCTCGGAGTCTCGTATGTCGTCCAGGTAGCGGGTGGCTTCGGCCGCCGAGCATCGTGTGGTGAAGGTGCCGAGCACGGTGCCGGGCGCCAGACTGTCCGGGGTGGCCGGCGGGCGACTCGCCGGCAACGGCGCCCGGGCAGGTGGAGCCGGCTTACCGATGTCCTCGGTGAGGTGGGCTTCCAAGCGGGCGCGGACCCCGCGGTTGGTGGACGCCTCGACCGAGATCGAGCCGTCCTCGCCACGGCGGGCCCGGATCTCGACCTCTTCGCCGTCGTAGATGGGTGACCCGAACGTGACGTCGGTGCAGCCACGCTCGAAGAACTCCGGTCCCCATGTCTCGATGAGGGGATGACAGAGGTAGGCGTAGACGTCGACGCCGGGGACAAGGCCTCCGGCGAAGCCCAGTTTGGCCGCCACCTCGTCGTCGTGGATCTTGTTGTCGCTCTCGGTCGCCGTGTTGAAGGCGATCAGCCGATGAACCGGAAGGTCGATACCCATGCTCGGAGCGTAGTCCTGGGACCGCGTCGGAGAATATTCTCCGGATCTCCACATGACCGGGCCGAGGCGGCCGAGCGGGGGCATCCGGACGGGTGCGGCAAGCGGCGCCACGCACCGGTCCCGCTTTTCGTTGACCGTTCCCACGCCGGGGCACCAGGTCACGTACGCTTGGTTGATGGAGTTGGCGAGTATCCGGGCCCAGGCCACCATCGACCTCGACGGTGGCCGTTTGGCATCGCTCGTCGTCGATGGACTGGAACTGCTGGTCAATTCGGCCGATCGACCCAGCCGCTGGGGCTCGTTTCCCATGATTCCCTGGTGCGGTCGCCTCCCCCACGGTGTCCTCAACTTCGAGGGTCAAACCTACGAGTTCCCGCTCAACAGTCCCCCTCACGCCAACCACGGCCGGGCATTCCTGCAGCGGTGGCAGCAGCTCGACGGCCAGACCATCGGCACCGACCTCGTCGACCCCTGGCCCTTCGGTGGGACGGTGAAACAGCGCTTCGAGCTCACCGAGAACACACTGATCGTCGGCGTCGACGTCCAGGCAGGACACATGACCATGCCGGTCATGGCCGGTTGGCACCCCTGGTTCCGCAAGCGCTTGACCCGGGGCGGCCCGGCCGAACTTCGCTTCTCCGGCGGCATGGCCTACGCCGCCACCGATGTTCAGATCCTTACCGGCGAGCTCATCCCGCTACCCGAGCCCCCATGGGATCACTGCCTCGTCGGTCTGGAGTCCCCTCCGGTGATCGAGTGGCCCGGCGCTCTGCGACTCACGATCTCGTCGACGTTCGACCACTGGGTCATCTTCACCGAACCCGAGAAAGCGCTCTGTGTCGAACCGCAGTCCGGGCCACCGAACCAGTTCCACCTCGACCCGAGAGTCCTCCAAGCCGGCCAGCGCCTGGTCGGCTCCATGACCCTCACCTGGGACTGATCTCCTCGTCCTGCCCACTTCATGAGGCGTCGGCGCCCAGGGCAAGTGCCCACGCTCAGGGACGCGGCCCGAAAGGATCCCTCAACAGCTGCGCCGCCCGGACCGCAGCCGTGGCCGGCCGGTCGGTCGCGCGTTCGAAACGGTCGGCGCTCATGAGCAGACGGCGACTGCTCCGAACTCCCAACCACCGCAGCGGCTCGGGTTCCCAGTCCCGCGACTTCACCCCGACAATCGGCAGCGACGTGCGCTCGGTGTCGTGACCACAGATCAACTCGGCCAGCGTGCGCCCGGCGAGGTTCGACGCGGCGACACCCTCGCCCACGTATCCACCGAGTTCGGCTCTCCCCTGGGAGGGGTCGTAACGCACGAAGGGCATCCAGTTCCTCGGGATGGCCAACACACCACCCCAACGGTGGGTGATCCGGGCCTCGGAAACGGCGGGCAACAGGTCAGCCAGGGTCGATGCGATGAGCCGATGGGCCCGCAGGTTCTGTTCTGTTCGAGCTCGAATCCTCGACCCGAACAGGTACGGGACGCCTCGGCCGCCGAATGCCAGGCGGTTGTCGGCCGTTCGTTGGCCGTAGATGACGAGGTAGCGGTCGTCGGCGAAGGTGGGGCGGTCGGTCAACCCGATGTTCCCGAACACGTCGTCGCTCAAGGGCTCGGTGGCGATCATGAGCGAGTACACCGGGATGAAGTGGCGGCGCATGCCCGGTAGGTCGCGGGTGTAGGCCTCGGTGGAGCGAACGACGACCCCTGCTCGCAGCCGTGTGGTCGACGCATGCTCACGCCCCGTCGCCCGGACCCGAACCCAACCCGGTTCTAATTCGACCACCTCGGTGCCCTCGTAGATCGTCACGCCCAGGCGTTCGACGGTCTCGGCCAGACCGCGCACCAGCCGGGCGGGGTCGAGCGCCGCTGACGGAGCGAGGAAGATACCGCTGCGAACCCTGGTTGCCCCGAGCAACGCTGTTGCCTCCGCGACGTCGAGCAGCCGCACTTCCTCCTCGGTGAACCCGAGGCGGCGATGATGGCTGACCTCTGCCCGCTGGCGCTCGGCCTGCGGAGCGGTCCTGGCAACACGTACCGTGCCGCCTTTCTGGAAGTGCGCGTCGATGTGCTCGGTCACGCAGACTCGGCCGACCTCGTCGACTGCGTCGAACGCAGCCCGAGCCTGGCGCAGGGCTTCCGATGGACTCGATCGGGCGGCGAAGGCCTCGAAGGATCCGGCGAGTTCGCCCTCGCACCAGCCGCCGTTTCGTCCGCTCGCCCCGAATCCGCAGACTTCGCGTTCGATGACGACGATTCGCTTCCCGGGATCGAGGCGAGCCAGGTAGTAGGCCGTCCAGAGACCACTGAATCCTCCGCCGACGATCGCGACGTCGAGCGGTTCGAGCGGGTCGGGGCCGCCGGCACCCCCGCCGAGACCAGGGCGTCGTCGAAGCGGCGGATCGAGTCGATCAAGCCACAGCGTGGCCGGATGAGCCGAGGCGACGGAGTCGACCATGGAGAGGGACGTCACGGCCGAATCCTAACCAGCCGGTTCACCACGACCGCGCGTGACCGGACGCGCCCGGCCGAGAGCGATCGGACAACGAATCGACTCAACAAGAGCCCCGGTGTCCAGAGTTTTCGAAGTTTGCTTGCCTTTGCACTTCGAAATTAGTACAGTAGGTCGAAGCGGTTGCAATTTCAACCAATCTCCAATCTTCGGCAGGATCTTTCATGAAACGGCCCCCCATACGACTGCTCGACCTCTCCGGCTCACCGGCGGCGATCGGTCGTGCGCACGGAGGAGCCTTCGCCTCGGAGATTCGACATTACGCCGATGACCGAATCGGTCTGGTCACGTCCGGCCTGTGGAGTGGCGGTTCGTTGTCCCGTCACCAAGTGCTCGACATCGCGGAGTCCATGCTCGATGCCCACGAGGCATTCGATGCTCCCTTGTTCGCCGAACTGACGGCGATGGCGATCGCCTCCGGCCTGACCCCGGCCGAAGCGGTCGTGGCCGGGGGGTTCACTGACTTCGTCGACACCGTGCGGGCCGTCGTCGGTGGCGAGGCTCCCCTCAGCGTGGTCGAGGACGACTGCACCGCGGTCATCGTCCCCGACCACCGGGCCGATGGGGCGGGCTTCTTTGCCCAGACCTGGGACATGCACGACTCGGCCACCGATCACGTGGTCCTGTTGCGCATCCAGCCCGACGACGGCCCCAACGCATTGGTCTTCACGACCACCGGCTGCCTCGGGCAACTCGGTATGAACGACGAAGGCGTGTGCGTGGGCATCAACAGTCTGGCGAGCGTCGACGGCGTCCGAGGGGTGACCTGGCCCACCGTCGTACGGGCCATGCTGCGCTCCTCCACCGCCGCCGAGGCCCTCTCCATCCTCCTCGAAGCCGACCTTGCCGGCGCCCACAACTACCTCATCTTCGACCGGCACGGCGATGGCTTCAACGTCGAGGCCATGCCCTCGGCCAGGCCGGTGACCCGCCTCGGGTCGACGCCGCTCGTACACACCAACCATGCAGTCGACGCCCAGGCCAAGGCGGTCCAGGCCCACAAGGACGCCGGTCTGCTCGACAGCTCGACGCGACGCCTCTCCCAGGCGGCATCACTCCTGGCCCAGGGCACGATCGACGCCGATCGGTTGATCGAGCTGACCCGGGAACCGTCCGCAATCTGCCAGTTGGCGGCCGCGCCGTATCACATCGAGTCCAGCGGTGCCGCGGTCATGCGCCCGGCCACAGGTGACTTCTGGGCCTGTTGGGGGCCGCCGAGTGAGAACGACTTCCAAGCCTTCAGCCTCACGGGCCAACACGCCTCCAACGCGCCTGCAACCCGTCCGACCTCACCCGTCTAACCCCACCTATCCGAACATGTCCGGAAGCTTCACATGAGCACGCTGAGTTCTGACTACATCTGCCTCGTGGGGGCCCGCTCGGGCCTCCGTTACGAACACCTACGCCACGAGTGGGCGGGGGAACTTCGAGCCCTCGGAGTCACCGCTTTTCCGACGGCCGATCCTGATCGACTCACCAACGAACGCGACATTTGCGGGATGGCCACGGTCTTTCCCGAGGGATGTTTTGTCGGTCTCGACGACGGACGAGCGGTCGCCATGGGTCTTGGCGTCCGTCGTCATTTCGACCTCGACAATCCCCAGCACCGGTTGGCCGATCTCTTCGACGGTGAATTGGGCACAGCACATCACGGCGACGGCACCTGGTACTACGGCATCGACATCGCCGTCTCCCCCACCCACCGCAAGCTGGGAGTCGGTAAGGAGCTCTACGAGCTGCGCAAACAAGTCTGCAAGGAGCTCCACCTGGAGGGCATCGTCGCCGGTGGTGTCATCCCCGGGTTCGCGCAACACAAGCACGAGATGTCGGCCGACGAGTACATCCAGGCGGTCGTCGCCGGGACACTCTATGATCCCACTCTCACCTTCCAGCTCGAGAACGGGTTCGAGGCGGGTTGTGCGTTGGTCGATTACTACCCCGACCCCGCAGTAGACAACTTCACCGCCCTCATCGTCTGGAACAACCCCGACTATCGGCGCTGACCGTTGCCCGTCTCCCCGACTGGCGGCCCTTCCGAAAGTCCAGAACGCCGGCAGAGGCCAATCGGAGACATGCTCGACCACACCGACCGTGAGATCATCCGCCACCTGCAAGGCGATGGTCGAATGTCCTACTCGCAACTCGGTCAATTGGTCGGCTTGTCCGACGCCGCTGCCCGCCAACGGGTCAACCGTTTGCACTCACGTGGGACCATCGACATCGTGGCGATCACCGATCCCCAGCTCGTCGGCTTGGAGTTCCAAGCCCTGCTGGGTATCAGCGTCGCGGGAGACGCCCGTCGCGTCGCCGATCAACTGGCACCGATCAAACAGGTCGTCTACGTCGTGTTGACGGCCGGTCGTTACGAGGTCTTGGCCGAAGTCGTTTGCCTCAACACCGAGACCTTTCTCGAACTGGTCAACGGCACGATCCGGGTGATGCCGGGCGTCCGGTCGGTCGAGGTCTACCCCTACATGCTCGTGACCAAGCAGACGTACGACTGGGGCGTCGGCTAGCGGTCATTCACTGGGCCGTCCAGCCTCCGTCGACCATGAGCGTCGTCCCCGTGATGAGTGATGCCGCGGGGCTGCACAGGAAGACGACGGCGCCCACGACGTCAGCGACCTGCCCGAAGCGGCCCAAGGGAATCCGCGACAGGAGGTCGGGCCCGATGACGGGGTCGTGCAACCGGTCATGGGTCATCGGCGTGTCGATCGCGGTGGGTCCGACGGCGACAACGCGGACGCCCTTCGGAGCAAGTTCGATGGCCAGGGACTTCGTCAAACCCTCGACGAAGTGCTTGGTGGCCGAATACACACAGTGATTGGGCCGGCCGTTCTTGCCGAAGGTGGACGACAGGTTCACGATCACGCCACGCCCCTGCTCGATCATGTGCCGGGACGCGGCCTGGGCCACGAACACCGCCGCCGTGCAGTTGAGGTCGATCATCGCCCGCACCGCATCGTCGTCATAGGCCAGGATCGATCCGGCGATACCCATGCCGGCGTTGTTCACGAGGATGTCGACCTGCTCCAGTTCGGCGAAGGCGGTCCGCATCGCAGCGGTGTCCTGCACGTCGCACACGACCCCCCGGCCAGTCCCCCCTCGTTGTTCGATCTCGCCGACGACCTCGTCGATCTCGGCGGCGGTGCGAGCCATCGCCACCACTTTGGCCCCGGCCTCGGCCAGACCAAGTGCGCAACCACGACCGATGCCCCGGCCGGCGCCGGTCACCACCGCGACCTGGCCATCGACTCGCATCGAGGCGAGCATGCTCGGCTGGTCCGCAGGAATCGTCATCGAAACCTCATCTCGTCGTCCACTGGTCCGCACCGTCCTCGTCGCCGCGCTCGTCGCTCGTCGGCACCAGATGCACCTGGGTGATCGCCCGTCTGTCGACGCCCGTCACCTCGATCCGCCAATTGGGGATTCGTACCGCGTCCCCGGGGACCGATGGGACGTGGCCGAGGCGATCGAGCACGAGCCCGGCCACCGTCGAGTAGTCGCCGTTGGGAACCTCGACACCTATGTCGACGAGATCGTGGATCGGGTATCGCCCCGGCACGGTGAGCGATCCGTCGGGATGGTGCTCGGCACCGGCTACATCGTCGTCGGTCTCGTCCCAGATCTCGCCCACCAACTCCTCGACGAGATCCTCCATGGCGACGACGCCCTCGGCCCCGCCGTGCTCGTTGACCACGACCGCGAGCTGTGCCCGGTCGACCTGCATGGATCGCAAGGCGTGCAGCACGGTGAGCGTCTCGGGCAGGAACATCGCGTCGGACGCGAACGTCCGAACCGGCTCGCGGCCGCCGCCGATGAGCTGCCTCAGATGCACCACGCCGAGCACCTCGTCGAGCCTTTGCCCCACCGCCACCGGCGCACGGGAGAACCCGCTCTCCCTCAATTGCTCCAGCGCCTCGTCGGCCGGCGCGTCAGCGTCGAGCACCAGCACTTCCCGGCGAGGAACCAGAACCTGTTGAACGGTCCGCGCCGCGATCTCGAACGCCCCGTCGATGATGAGACGCTGCTCGGGGGTGAAGGTCGGCTGGGTCGCGACCATGTCTCGGAACTCTTCCTCGGTGATCTCGTCACGACCCGCGGCGGGATCGATGCCGAAGATGCGCACCACGACATCGGTCGAGATTGATAGAAGCCAGACCAGCGGTCGGGCCATCGTCGCCACCGCGGCCAGAGGCCGGGCCGCGAGAAGGCCCCACCGCTCCGGTCGCTGCATTGCGACGCGCTTGGGAGCCAGCTCACCGAAGACGAGGGTGAAATAGGACAGGATCAGCGTGACCACGATGATCGACACCGGCCCCGCAGCTCCGCCCAGGAACCCCAGCGGTTCCTCGAGGGGAGCCGACAGCGACACCGCCGCTGCGGCCGAAGCGAGGAATCCGGCGAAGGTGATCCCCACCTGGATCGTCGCGAGGAGACGCGACGGCTCCCTCGCCAGTCGCGCCAACAACGCACCGGTGCTCGACCGACCGGCAAGCCGCTGCAGCTGCGCCTCCCGCAACGAGATGAGCGCCATCTCGGCCCCGGCGAACGCCGCGTTGACCACCAGGAGCACGAAGACCAGGAGCAACTGCGGAACTACGCCACCCATCGTCGTCCTCGAGCGAGGCTGCCTGCCATGTCGGGATCCTAGGTCACAAACCCGACGCTTGATTTCATCCCACGACGCGACGCTATGCTGCGGGCCGTACGGGAAACACACACACTCGGCCGGTTCCCTTTGTGCCGGCCGACAAACCAGATCAGTCGATCCGGGCCAAGACCCGTCGTCGATTGGCGGCGCTCTCGTGGAGCCGCCGTCACCCCTTCGCTGGTTCGTGCCGCCGTTGGTCGCATCAGCGGTGATCAACTTCGCGCTCCTGGTGTCGGCGCTGCTACAGGCCCCACCCTCCTCTTCATCGACCGCTCTGCCCCGGGCCGCCTCGGCCAAGGTCGGGGCCACCACTTCGGTGCTCGAGCACGGCACCGACCTCGCTGGCTCGACGCCGTCGCTTCGGACAACGACAACCGCGTCCACGGAGTTGGCCCTCGGGGCCCTGGGGGCCTTCGCCGCCCCGGCGCCCTCGACCGCCGCACCTCAGGCGGCCCCACCTCCACCCACGGCGGCGCCCTCGACCTCGTCGACAGAACCGCCGCCCGCGGGCCCCACGACCGCCGCACCGACCACGGAGCCCCAACTCGAGCCCGTGGCGCTCCCCGCCTCCTCGACGGCTCCCACCACCATCCCCTCCACTCCGACCAGCGGCAACGGTGGCGATGACCGTGAGGACGAACGCGAAGCACGGCGTCAAGCACGCGAAGAGGCTCACGCCGCTCGCAGGACCAGCACAACGGCCGCAACCGACGGCTGACCCCCGCCCGGCGGCCACAAGCCCCAAACCCGGCGCCACGATTCTGCAAGACCGACCCCCCGCACCTCGGTTCTGCAAGACCCAAGCCACCGCCCGGGGGCTGCAGTCTTGCAGAACGGGGCTGGAGTGGCGATGGCTTGCAGAATCGGTGGTCGTTCTCGGGGCGCCGCAACTCAGGCCGAACGTGATTTGATAAGAGCATGACCGTCGTCAAGATCAACGCACTGCAGATCCCGCCTCAGGCCGGCGACGAGATCGTCGCCCGGTTCACCGCACGGATGTCGAGCCTGGCCGATGTGCCGGGGTTCGAGGGCTTCGAACTGCTCCGGCCCACGGCCGAGAGCGAGACCCGCTGGTTCGTCTACACCCGCTGGGTCGATCAGGCATCGTACGAGGCTTGGCGAGACGGCGACGGGGCACGGAACAGCCATGCACAGCAGGCCGGCCGGCCGCCGGCGGCGCCGGTGAGCATGGGGGCGACCCTCCTGGAGTTCGAGGTCGAGGTGGCCGCCGGGCCGAGCGGCGTCTGACGTCCATCGCCTGTTTCAGACTTGGGCTCGGAGATCGGCCAGCTCCGCAGCCGATCCGAGGGCGATGATGACCTCGCCCGCCATCAGCGTCGTTCGCTGCGAAGGGTTGGTGTGATAGCTCCCGTTGTCGCCTCGAATGGCGATGATCAACGGGCGCTTGCCGCTGGGCGAGGTGAGCTCGGTCAGGGGACGACCGATCATGGGTGAGTCCGGACGCACGCGCACCGCGTGCACTGCGACGTCGTGGCTCTCGTCATGGAGGACCTCGTCAATGAACTCCGCTACAAGGGGCTGGAGTGCGAGGGCCGCCATATGCGAGCCTCCGATTTCGTGCGGGTTCACGACTCGGCTGGCGCCGGCTTGGAGGAACTTGCGCTCGTTTCCCTGGTCGACGGTTCGCGCGACGATGAACAGCTCCGGGCGCATCGCTCGTGCACTGAGCGTCACGAACAGGTTGTCGGCGTCGGTGCTCAACGCGGCGATCAACGTGTCGGCCCGCTCGATGCCTGCCGACCTCAGCACGTGATCGTCGGTCGCATCACCGACAACGACGGCGTGAGTCGACAGATCGTGCTGCGGTTGCCGATCGATCACCACGAGATCCCGCCCCGCCCGGTCGACGTAGTGGGCGACGGCATGACCCATGCGCCCCCACCCCGCGATGATCACGTGACCCTCGAGCTGCTCGATGTTCCGCAGCATCCGACGCCTCCTCACCTCTTCGTTGAGACTTCCTTCGATCAGACTGTCGACCAGGACGCCGAAGGTGTACAGCACGGTTCCGACGCCTGACACCAGCAACACCATCGTCAGGGTGCGGTAGGCCGTCGCTGCACCTTCGGGCTTGCCGACCTCGAGATACCCGACCGTCGTGATGGTGATCACCGTCTGGTACAGCGCGTCGAACAGACCGACCCCGAGGACCCAATACCCGATCGTGCCCAGGGGCACGATGAACGCGACCGCTCCCACTCCCAGCGCGACGCGCCCCCACGGATCGCGCTCTCGACGCTGTCGCCACCTTGCGCCCCGTCGAGCTCGTCGATGAGCGAGGCTGATCACGACCGGATAATCGGGATCGGAGACGGCATGATGGGACCTTTCATGTTCGGACATTGTGGCACCAACCGCGCCAATGCTTGTGCCAAGCTTCGGCACTGGTGAGCATTTCGTCGGCAGACCCCCCGATCGCCGGCATCGGCACCCTCAACGAAGGATCGCTGCATCGCGCGCTCAAGGATCGTTACGCCGAGCCCGGCGATCGGTTCGAGGTGCCGCTGGCCGACTTCGTGATCGACATCGTCCGCCCGCGGTCGGGCCTCGAAGCCGATCTCCTGATCGAGATTCAGACCGGGTCGTTCGCGGCCATGGGCCGCAAGCTCGACCGCTTGCTCGAGTCCCACCAGATCCTGCTGGTCCACCCGATCGCTGCCGTCACCCACTTCGAACGCGACGGCCGCAAGGGCCGCCGATCACCGCTCAAGGGCACGGTGTACGACCTCTTCGCCGAGTTGGTCAGCATCCCCACCCTGCTCGATCACCCCAACCTCGAGATCGACGTCGTGCTCGTCGCCGTCCACAAGGTCCAGGTGGAGGATCCACACGCTCGCCGTGGACGCGGGGGTTACCGGACCGTCGACCGGACCCTGCAGGACGTCCTCGACCGGCAGCGGTTCACCGGGCGCGCCGATCTAGCCGCGCTGCTCCCGACCGGACTGCGGGACCCGTTCACCACCGCCGACTTGGCGAGACGAGCCGGGATCAGCCGCGACGCGGCCCAGAAGATGGCGTACTGCCTGCGGTCCCTCGACCTGCTGACGGTGGTATCGAGGTCGAGGGACGGCTACCGCTACCGTCGAGGAGCTACGCCGGCAACTCGATGATCGTCACGATGCCGGTGCTGCCATCGACTTCGATCAACGCTCCGTCGGGGATCCGCTTGGTGGCGTCGGTGGCCGACACGACACAAGGAATTCCCAACTCGCGGCTGACGATGATGGCGTGGCTGAGCGGTGCTCCGACGTCGACCACCACCCCGGCAGCGGGAACGAAGAGCGGCGTCCAGGAGGGATCGGTGATGGGAGCGACGAGGATGTCGCCCGGCGCGAGTGCGGTGGGGCCGTGGGAACTGGTGACAACGCGAGCGATGCCTCGGGCGATGCCGGGGCATCCGCCTACGCCCTGGAGTACTTCGCCCTCGGTGACGGTGACGATGGGTATTGAGTCGCGACACGGATAGTCGTCGACGTGGCCGGGGTTGGCCACGAAGAGGAATGGCTCCTGCAACTCGAGGTACTGGTTGTATAGCTCCTCGCGTTGTTCGAGGAGCGGGGTGAGCGGCGCCGGGTCGTCCAGGAAGGCGATCAGCTCGGTCCGGGTGAGCATGCCGTAGGAATTCGCACGGGGGAACGTGCCGGCGGCAACGCAACGTCGACCGAGTTCCTGGAGGGGCATGCGCATCTCCTGGATGAGCTTCACGCAGTTGGTTTTGGTGCGCTCCCGGCCGGGCATGAACACGGTGGCCGAGTGGAGCGCGGCCTGGAACTGGCCCTGAGCCTCGGGGTCGGCGGCCAGCATCGCGGTGATCTCGGCTCACAACGCCTCTCGCTCGGCGGCGCGTGCCGCGTTGTTGGGAGAGGGAGCCGAGGACTCGGGCGACAGGCGCATCCGATCGATGGCGGCGAGGGCCAGGTTGGGGTGGGTCTCCCAGGTCGGCGAACGGGTCTCCCATTCGTTGGGGCCGCGGCTGCCGTAGTGATAGAGGAATTCGTCGAAGGCGGCGACGAACGCCTTGACGTCGTCGGATCCGTCGGCCCGCAGCCGGGCATCGAGATCGTCGTTCCCGCCGTCGAAGATCGAGGTGAGCGACGGCGAAGCGGCGACAAGGCGCCCCAGTTTCCACATCTCCATCGACGGAGCGGCCGACTCGACGTCACCCAAACCGGCGATGAGTTTCAGCGGGGCGGTTGGCAGGCCGACCGCGTTGCACACCGCGGTGATGATGCCGATGGGCAGGGTAGCGAGGAAAGAGATGAAGATGTGCTCTTCGAACAGCGTCTCGAAGTGGGCGTCGGCCAAGCCGAGCGAGTACTCGACCAGTTCGCGGTCGGTCATGCCGGAGAGGTCGGGCCGAGCGGCCCGGAGGCCGTTGACCAGTTCCTCGTGACGAAGGGCGTCGGGCAGGTTCGGAGTGGTGAGGGCCCAACCGAACGTCTGACCGATCTTCTCGGTCAGGTCGGGTCGGTCAAACCCGGGCTTGACCACGAACTCGGGGACGCCGGGGGAATCACCGAAGAAGGCTGCGTCGATGTCGGCTGCCGTCATGCCCGGCGCCCGGTGACCGAGCATGCGCAAGGCGCTTGCGTTCAGATAGGCTTAGCCGTTGGTGACACCGAGGAACACGCATTGATCGGCCGGTAACTCCGTGCGATCCATGACTCCGATGCGGTAGTACGCCTCCCGGAACCCGATCTCGCTGCCGCCGAGTCCGTTCTCGTTCTGGAAGTAGCTGAACGAGACAGGGGCCACAGGATCGGGGAAAACCTCACCGACGTTCGCTCGGGTGTAGAAGTCGAATTCAACGCTGAGGTCGGTCTCGACCATCCATTTGTCAACCATGGCGGCACGGTAGCGTCTGACGTGACGTTCGTCACCCGGACGAGGCGACGACTTCGACGGGAGTCCCGACCGGCACCGTCTGGGCGAGGCGGGTGACGTCGTCGTTGTGCAGCCGAATGCAGCCCAGCGAAACCGCCTGCCCGAGGAGATCCGGTCGATTGGTGCCGTGGATGGCGACGACCGCGTCGGAGCCGTTGATCTTCTCGATCTGGTCGGAGTAGGCCGCGAGGGCAAGCACCCAGGGGCCGTAGACCGACGTTTCGTCCCACTGGAAGATGTCCCGGATGAACCACCGACCGAGCGGCGTCGGAGCGCGAGAGCTCCCGATGGCCGGTGTGGTGGAGAAGACGAGCTCGTCGTCTCGCCAGACCTCGAGCGACGGCTGATCGAGGTGAATCCTCACGAGGAACTCGCTCACCGTCAACCGAACGTCGTCCCTCGGAATCCACCCCTCGCTGCCATTGGGTCACACCGGCGCAGCAACCCGTAGCCATTCTCCGGCGTCCTCGAGCACGAGGAAATGGCGAGGTCCCCAGAACTCGGTCTCGGCCGTGAGCATCCAGGTAGGATCGGCCGCGGCATCCGGCGTTGCCCACACCGCGACCTCGCCTTCGACCTGCAGGGCCGTGGCGACGAGGGAACCACCGGGCGGCACGACCAGCGGCGGCTCGGCCGCGGCCCCCGCCCCCTCACGGACGGTCGTTGTGGTAGCGGGACGCAGCGGGGCGCTGGCGGCCGTTGCTTCGAAGTCGTCGGACAGCGGGAGGGCGCTGCCGCCGCTCTCCTTCGGCTGGAAGACAACCCACCCCACCGTGAACACGAGCGCCGCCACCACCAACAAGCTCGCGCCGATCACGCTTCTGGAACGGCGCGTTGGCGAACCTTGCTCGGGTGGTCGGCCAGCTACCGACGCGTCGACGGAGGCCGAACTGGGTGCTTGGTCGTTCAAGGTCAATTAGGGTAGCGCGACAACAGCACCCGACGCAGGCTGGTCAGGCGGCCAGCGCAGCCGCGATGGCAGCGGCGCCGTCACGAAGTGCCGCGGCCTGGGCCTCGGTCAGCCCGAGCATTCCTTCGGCGACCATGGCGTCGGTCAGAGCCTCGGCTCCGGCTCGCTTCGACTCATCGAAGCCCGAAGTGTCGGGGGCCGGATCCCACCCGAAGGCGGCGATCATCTCCGGCCGCTGCACGCAGTGAGCGATGGCCGGCGAGATGCTCGAGGCGATCAATGCGTTGAGGTGCACGCTGCCCCGCAGCTCTCGCAGGGTCGCCGCCAGCTGCATGGCCTTGCCGGGCACGTCGTCGACCCGCGGCATGGCGGCAATGCCGGCGTAGAGGGCGAGCCCAGCGATATCGGTCCCGGCGATGACGGCTTCGGCCGCGTCACAGAAGGCATCGAGACCGTCGACATCGGCCAGCTTCTGGCGGCCGACCTCGGCGCAACACAGGTGGTAGGTCGACGCCGCCTCGGCCGGTGCCACCTTCTCCTTGGCGCTGTCCCAGAGCTTGGCCACGGTGGCCGGGTTGAAGTAGCCGAAGGCACTGGCGACGACGCCGGACGGAGCGTCACCGAGGACCGAGCCGCGGCCGAGCATGTAGAACCGCATACCATCGAGCCCGAGTTCCTTGCCTTTGGCCAGGGTGTCCTTGTGAAAATAGAACGCGGCGCCCGCTGCGCCCAGAGGTTGAGCGACGGCTGCGGCCAATTCGGTTGCTTGGGAAAGTGAGAGCGTCATGTCCGAACCTTTGCAGACCGGCACTGGTTCGGCAACACCGGTCGGACCATCCACCCTCATCGACCTCACGCCGTGGGCCGGGGCGTGGGCCGACGACGATCGCGACGCCAACTTCAAGCACGACGTGGCCCTCTACAGTCGCCTCGACCCGCTCTCGACCCTGGGCAATCTGTCGGCAATGGTCGATATTCCCGTCGGACCCCTGTGCCGCTACATCCTGGCCAAGTGGGCATCCGCCGGGGCCGAGGCGTTGCTGACGCTGGGACCGACGGCGGTCGATCGACTCTGGCAGACGGTGACCGCGGCGCAATCAGCGGGGACCGACGATGCCAAGATCGCGGCCTTCGACGACCTCGCCGCGCAACTTTCCTGGCTGCGGGTTCCGCTGGATGCAACCTCGACCAAACCCGACTCGACCAAACCCGACTCGACCGAGCCCGACTGATCCGGCGCACGCGCGCCGGCCCGTTTCACCAGCCCGATTCAGCTGACTGGGATCCCCAGCTCGAGTTTGAGTCGCAGGATGCGTTCGACGCTGGCATCGATGCGCTCCATCGTGAGACGGCCGGTCGTCACCGCGTTGACGAGCGCCTCCCTTGCCAGCTGGACGTCGGGCGGCGCGAGGAGGATGTCGGCGCCCGCAGCGATCGACCACACGACCAGCTCGCCGCGCTCGTAACCGGCAACCGCCCCCATGTCCAGGGCGTCGGTCATGACGACACCCTGGAAGCCGAGGTCACCTCGGAGGTAGCCGTCGATGAGGATCGCCGACACCGTTGCCGGTTCGCCGGTCGGGTCAATCCCGGGAAAGGCCAGATGGCCGACGAGGACCACGTCAACCCCCGCGGCGACCGCGGCGGCGAACGGCACCCGCTCCCGGGCACGCCAGGTCGGTTCGTCGACCGGGATCACCGGCAACCCTCGATGGCTGTCGACATCGGTCGCCCCGTGGCCCGGCCAGTGTTTCACCGCCGCCGCGGCGCCAGGACCGCCTCCGTCGCCCGCCTGTAGTCCGTCTATGGACGCTGCGACCATCTCCGCGACCAGGTTGGGGTCACCGCCGTAGGACCGGTCGCCGATGATGCCGTCGTGGCTGTCGGTGACGTCGGCCACCGGCGCCAGCACCACGTTCACGCCCATGGCCAACATCTCCATCGCGGTGACGGCCGCGCTGCTGCGGACGGCAACGGAGTCGCCGGCCAACTCCCGAGCCGACTGGAAGCGAGTCGCTCCGTCGCTGACCCGATTGACCCGCCCGCCCTCCTGATCGACCGCGATCAGCAGGCCGATCCCCGACGGCGCTGCTGCGGCCTGCAGCCCGGCGCTCAGCGCGGCGACCTGTGCCCCGTCGTCGACGTTGCGCTGCAAATACAAGACTCCGCCGATCCCCTGCAGCGCCACTACCTCGGCCGGCGTGTCAGCTCGCCCGACGCCCTGATTGAGGGCCACGTCCACCGGACGAACCGCGACGGCATCGGTGCCCCAGACGGCGGCAACGATGAGCTGGCCCACCTTCTGCTCCAGCGTCAGACGGCCCATCGCGAGGTCGACCGGGTCAGGTATCACAGGAGAAGGCGCGAATGATGGCACTGCGACCACCTCGTAGGGATCGACGGGTCCGCTCACCGATCCCTCGCGACGGATCGAGGTGGACGTCGCCATCGAGGTGGGGGTCGAGGGCGCAACGGTGCTGGTGGTCGCCACGCTCAACTCGTCCAAATCGATGGCCCCTCCCGCGCATGCGGCCAGCAGTCCCGGACCGAGGACGGCGAGTCGAGACGCTCCGACAACGAGCCGGCGCCAGGAGTGGGCGTACCGGTCGGTGGGGATCCGCGCTCGCCCGATCATGGGCAGAGCGTACGATCTGTGATGGACTCGGGAGCGTATGGCACGCACGGACTGGAATCCGATCCTTCGATCCGAGCTGCACAAGCCCTACTGGGAACCGCTCCAACAATTCGTGCGGCACGAGCGCGAACACCACGCCGTCTACCCACCTGAGCCCGAGATCTTCGCCGCTCTCCACCTCACTCCCTACGCCGACGTCAAGGTTCTCATCCTCGGCCAGGACCCCTACCACGGACCCGGCCAGGCCCACGGACTCAGCTTCTCGGTCCCATCAGGCGTGCCCGCTCCTCCATCGCTCGCGAACATCTTCACCGAGTTGCACACCGACCTCGGCATCAGCCGGCAGGCCACCGGCACGCTCGAGCCGTGGGCCAGACAGGGCGTACTTCTCCTCAACGCAACCCTGACCGTTCGCGCCAACGCCGCGGCGTCCCATCAGGGCAAGGGCTGGGAACAGTTCACCGACGCGGTGATCGCGGCGGTGAACGCGAAGCCCGAACGAGTCGTCTTCGTCCTTTGGGGTGCATCGGCTCGGCGCAAAGCCCCGCTCATCGATCGGTCGCGCCATGCGTTGATCGAGTCGCCGCACCCCTCGCCACTCTCGGCTCACCGGGGCTTTCTGGGCAGCAAACCGTTCTCCCGGGCCAACCATCTGCTGCGGGAGGGCGGACGCTCGCCGATCGAGTGGGACCTCTCCGTCAGGCCCATGCCGTCCTGAGCTGCTCTGCTCTCGACCGCCCCTGAGAATTACGTGACACTGGACATCGACGTGCGCTAGTTTGCGGTCACGTTTCGGGAACGGCAGGTTCCTGGAAGGGCGTTGTTCCCGGAGAGAGTGCTGTCATGGCGGTTTCGGTTTCGACAAGATCAGCCCCGAGCAACGACCCGGCGCCCCACAACCGGCCGATCTCGGTGTTCTGGCGGACCGTCGACTTCACGCGCAACGCGGCCCTGATCCTGGGTTTGTACTTCGCCTACGCCGCCGTTCGCCGCGTCACTGCCGACGACTGGGCAACCGCGCTGTCGAACGGCCGGACCCTCCTCCGTATTCAGAGCAGCCTCGGGCTTCCGTCGGAAGCCTCCCTCCAGCACGCGTTCTTCTTGCCGAACCCACCCATTATCCGGGCCGCCAACGCCTTCTACATGTGGGGTCACTTCCCCATCACGGGCACCTTCATGTTCTGGGTGTGGTTCAAGCACCGCGCCCATTTCGGTGTGATCCGTAACAGCATCGTGACCCTCACGCTGTCCGGGCTCTTCCTCCACATCGTCTACCCGTTGGCCCCGCCCCGGTTCTTCCCCTCGTTCGGCTTCGTCGACACCGCCCGGGATTTCGGACCCAACCCCTACGACCTCGCCGCAGCCAAGGCCGCCAATCAGATCGCGGCCATGCCATCACTCCACGTGGGTTGGGCGGTGCTCGTTGCGATCAGCGTGATCGCCCTGTGTCGTTCCCGGTGGCGGTTCCTGGCCCTCATACATCCGGCCGTCACCACCAGCGTGGTGGTCCTGACGGCCAATCACTATTGGGCCGACGCCATCATCGCGGTGATCCTGGTCCTGGGGGCCTGGGTGTTCACCGTCCGCCTGGCCCGAGTCGGCCTGTTCTCGTTCACCAGTCTCCCTCGAAAAGAGGATCCTGGTCCACGCGTTGCTTCTCTTCACTCCAGTGTCGGCGGCAACACAGATCGTAGCTGACGGTCATCGGGGCTGCGGCCCTACCGGTCTCGCCGGCACCGGTGTCGCCGATCACGGTGATCTCGCCGTCGTAGACCTGTCGGCCGTTCACCAGTCGGGCGTTGTGGGTCGCCCGTTGGCCGCACCAGCAGCGGGCCTCGACCTGCAGCTCGGACCGCACGTCGGCCAGTTCGAGGAACCGTTTGGTCCCGTCGAACAGCAAGCCCTGGAAGGTCGTGAGTAGTCCGAAGGCGTAGACCTCGACATCGAGTTCGTCCACCACACGAGCCAGTTGGTCCACTTGGTGAGGGGCGTAGAACTGGGCCTCGTCGCAGATCACCGCGTGCAAGCCCTCACCGCCGCGTAGGTCTTCTTCGCGCAGGAGCCGGTACACGTCGACGCTGGGGTCGATGACGATCGCTTCGGCCGACACCCCGAGACGGCTCGACACCCGACCGACCTGGCGATCGAGCTGGCTGATGAGCACGCATCGAAGGCCCCGGCCGGCCAGGTTGTGATGGATCTGCAGGGCCTGTGTGGACTTGCCCGACCCCATCGTCCCGAAGAAGAAGCGCAGCTCGGCCATGGCCGCTCAACGGTAGCGTGTCCGGATGCTGCCGAACGAGAACGCTGCGGGGGTGCGCCCCAGCCCCATCTTCTGGGCTGTCGTGGCGCTCACCGTCGTCGGGGCCTGGCTGACGACGTCGTCGGCGGTCGATACCGGCGTCGGGATCTTCGTCTTCGTGGCTGCCGGATGGGTGCTCTCGCTGATCCTGCACGAGTTCAGCCACGCCTATGTCGCATGGAAGGGCGGCGACCACAGCGTCGAGGCCAAGGGGTACCTCTCGCTCGACCCCCGGCTCTACGCCGATCCCCTGACGTCGTTGTTCCTCCCGCTCCTCCTCGTGGCCATGGGCGGTCTCGGTCTGCCCGGTGGAGCCGTTTGGATCGACCGAGCCGCGCTCCGGTCGCCACGAAGGGCATCCGCGGTCTCACTGGCGGGCCCCGCGGCCAACGTGGTGTTCGCCGTGCTGTGCGTCGCGCCTCTCAGCGCCGGTCTTGTCACCTTCGAGCGTTGGCCGGTGTTGGCGGTCGCCCTCTCCTTCCTCGGATTCCTCCAGATCACCGCGTTCATCATCAACATGCTCCCCATCCCGGGGCTCGACGGCTTCGGTGCGCTCGAACCCTTTCTCCCGTCCTCGGTGCTCCAGGCGATCGAGCCTGTTCGCCGTTACTCGATGCTGCTGTTGTTCTTCGGGTTGTGGTTCGTCCAACCGCTCAACGACGCCTTCTGGACGGTCGTCCTCGAGGTCGTCGAACTCTTCGACATCGACCCGTCGCTCGCCATCGAGGGTTTCCGTCTCTTCCGCTTCTGGGAACGCTGAGTTCTGATGATCGACCCGGTCCATTCGCCCCGTTCCGGCTGGCGCGGCTGGGTTGGCCGTCCGCTGTGGCTCGAAGCCCGGGTCCCGATCGAGCGACGCCGGCTCCGCCGCAGCCGGCTGTGGCACGGTCACGAACTTCCCGACGGCCGGGGCCGCCCGGTGCTGATCATCCCAGGGTTCATGTCGGGCCCTCAGAGCGCGGCCCCGCTCGCCCACGTCCTGAACACCTCGGGATGGCGAGCACAGATCGCCGATATCGGCCGCAACGCGGGTCCGGCCTACGACAGCGTCGATGCCGCGGCACGAAACCTCCGCGTCCTCGCCGACGAGACCAGTCGACCCGTCGCGGTCGTCGGACACAGCCGCGGCGGCCAGTTCGGGCGGGTGCTGGCCTACCGCCACCCCGAGTTGGTCCATCGAGTGGTCGCGGTCACCTCTCCGCTCCGAACCAAGTACCCACCGTTCTTCCTCGTGAAGGTGCCGGCCGAAACCCTCGACCGGGTCTGGCGGGCCGGCGTCTTCGGAGCGGTGTACCCCGACCGGGAGCAAGCCGTCGATGACGACCGCTACCGACGACTGTCCGACCAAATCGATCTGGTGTCCATCTACTCACGCACGGACGGCATCCTCGACTGGCGCTATGCGTTCGATCAGCAGGCCCGGATGGTCGAGATCGATGCCACCCACCTCGGAGTCATGCAGAGCATCGCCGGAGTGCAGGCCATCGCGGCCGAACTCGACCGGCCGATCGCCGTCGAGCCCCTCCGATCAACCCAACTCGGCCAGTAATTCCTCCACCTTCCGCGCCAGCCCGTCCTGGTCGCTGTCGGGGATGACTTCGTCGGCTGCTGCCTTGGCGTCGTCGGTCGCGTTGCCCATGGCAAAGGATCGGCCCGCCCAAGCGAGCATGGTGACATCGTTGTGGTTGTCGCCGAACGCCGCGACCTCCGACGGGTCGATGCCGAGGTCGGCTGCAAGTGCGTCGAGGGCCGTCGACTTGGTGACCTGGCCCACACCGACCTCGATGAACGAGAGGCCCGAATAGCTGGGCGACGCGTGATCGCCGACGACGTCACCCGTTCGCCGATGGAGCTCGTCGATTGGCATCTCGGGATGGAAGATGACGACCTTCTGCACTCGGCTGTGAATGTTGTCCAGCACGTCGTCGACGGGAGCGGTGTCGGGCTTGTGCGGGACCAGCTCGGCGAAACCGGGCTCATGGGCGACGTCTCGGTCCATCTCGATGGCGAACCCGGCGCCGGGGATGGCCGCCCGCAGTTCGACGACCAAACCCTGGGCGACGAAGGGATCCATCCAGAAGCCCCGCACCAGCTCGTCCCGTTCGAGATGACGGGTGATGGCGCCATTCGCGAACACCCAATAATGAGGAAGCTCGAGCGCGTCGATGACGTCGTAGGCCACCATCAACGGCCGCCCCGTCGCCGGGACGACGTGGATGCCGGCATCCCAGGCCGCGTGGAGGGCCGCCTGAACACGGGGCGAGAGGGTGCCATCGGAACGGAGCATGGTCCCGTCGATGTCGGTGGCGATCATCTTCAAGCTGGGCTTCGACACGTCTCCGGTGTAGCAGCTCGATGTCAGATCTGTTGCGCTCTTTCGGGTCGTGTTGCCGCGGCGGAAAGCACGGCTATCTTGACGGCGCCGAAACCAAGGCGAACAAGAGGAGAGAACCTGTGACCAATTCACCCAAGCGGTCGTTGCGCATGTTGCTGGCCCTTCTGGCCGCGCTCGCCCTGATCGCCGCAGCCTGCGGTAGCGACTCGGCCGAAAGCGATGCCGGAAGCGGTGGCGCCCACG
>JAQCHM010000376.1 GCA_027730885.1 Actinomycetota bacterium
TGTCGGTTCAGAGGAGGGCATAGATGGTCCTGACGAGTGCTTCGCTGCGGTCGTCTCCGGCAGCACCGGAGACCATTCGGTTCATCATGTACGCGATCGTGAGCTG
Organism: Actinomycetota bacterium; assembly: GCA_027730885.1. GTDB lineage: Bacteria > Actinomycetota > Acidimicrobiia > Acidimicrobiales > SZUA-35 > JAHECQ01. The sequence goes on from JAQCHM010000376.1 coordinate 107, forward strand.
CCGCTCGCTGTCGACGATGATCGAGGAGCCGCCCCATCCGCCCCAGAAGCAGATGCGTCCATCGGGCAGTTCGGGTGTGCGCTCGGGCGACGCGAGGCCGTAGCCGATCCCGAAGCGATGGACTTCGCCCAGGACGAGATCAGGTCCGTAGGACTGCTCCTGGAAGACCAGGTCGATCGTTTCCGGCGACAGCAGGTGCACCACCTCGCCCGCTGAACTCCGGGTCCAGCCGCCGTTGGCCACCACCGACTGCACGCGAGCGACCGAGCGGGCATTGCCATGACCGTTCGCGGCGCCAATCTGGGCGCGTCGCCACGCGGGCGTCCACGCGACATCGGCGTCGACCTGTGGGGCGCTGCGGGCGAGGAACGCAGGCGGCGTCGGAGCGGCCGGATCTGGCTCCACCGGCTCGGGCGGCACGACGTTGCTGACCCGATGGTCGTGCGCCGGGTCGAGACCGATGTGGAAGTCGGCGCCGAGCGGGCCGGCGATCTCGTCGGCGAAGAACCGGCCGATGGCCCGTCCGTCGACCCGGCGGATGACCTCGCCGACGAGATGTCCCTGGTTCAACGCGTGGTAGCCCGACGCGGTACCGGGTTCCCAGCAGGGTGCCTGCGCCGCCAGGTGTGCGACGGCCCGGTCCCAGTCGTACAGATCCTCGAGCTCGAACGGTGCCTCCCAGAAGGGCAATCCGGAGGTGTGGGCCAGGAGATGCCGGACCTCGATGTCGGCCTTGCCGTTCGCTGCGAAGTCGGGCCAGTACCTCGAGACCGGGGCGAACACGTCGAGGAGGCCCCGCTCGACCAACAACAAGGCGCACAGGGTGGTCATGGTCTTGGTGGTCGACCAGACGTTGGTGATCGTGTCCTCGAGCCAGGGGTCGGTTCGATCCGGGTCCCTCCATCCGCCCCAGAGATCGACGACCAGTTGGTCGCCCTGCATGACGGCGAGCGAGGCGCCGAGATCGTTGCCGGCTGCAATGCTGCCGGCAAGCAGGTCGACAAGCACGTCGAAACGCGGGTCGCAGCGGCCGTACACGATGTCGGCACGAGGGGCAGCGACGGATTCCGACGTCATCGCTCCACGGTACCCAGTCCGAAGCGTCCGGTCAGTTCTGCCCACTGACGCCGGGTGAACACAACCGACACCATGGAACGAATGACCGGCGCGCGGCGAGCGTCGAGACGTTGATCGAATTTCTGGAGCTTCAGGGCTTGGCGTGGAGGTCGTTTGTGATTCTGTTGGAGGAAGCCATCGAGCGCTACAGGCTCGCGGTTCGTGACTTCGGCATCGGAGTCGAGCGCCATCGGCGGGCGACCCAGGCCGCTCGCAGCGTGGTGCAGGTCGAACGTCGGATCGGTGATCTCCGCCTCCCTGCCGAGCTTCGCCATCTCTGGCTGAACTACACGTCTCCCAGTTTCGGGTCGCTGTACTTCGATGGCGTTTACCGTCCGGAGGACGCGCTGCGGGTGTACGAGCGCGATGTCAGTCTCGGCTACCCCCGCGTCGTCATGCCCTTGGCGTTCATCGAACGAGCAGGCATCTGGATCGAACTCGAGACGCCCGAGCACCCCCGCGGACGAATCTACCACACCTTCTACGACGACGCCGAGCTGCAGCTCTGGTGCGTCGATCTGTCCATGCTGACGCATCTGGTCGCCGAGACCATCGAGCAAGGCGGGGTGAACGAACCGACGACGGAACGACCGTGGATCGACGTCGGTGTCTTCGATCACCTTCGGCTCGAGCGAACGTCCGAGATGCTGGCGATGCCGGACGAATGGCGGATTCCTGTCACGAATCGAAGCTCGTGGCCTTCGCATTGGCGAGGCGCAGAAGGGCTCGCTCCGGCGATGGCACCCAAGCCCGGGCCCACCCATACGATCGCCAGCTTCAACGACGAGCGGGCCTCAGCGCGTGTCACGGGTACCATCGTCGCTCGGATCACCGGACTCGTTTCCGGAGGCCCGATCGACGGTCTGGTGCTCAGCCTGAGCGATGACAGCGGGTCGCTCCAGTTCTACGCGTCGGCCGATGTCGAGCGGTCCGTCTCCCAGATCGGTTTCGGCGCCCAAGCCGAGTTCGACGTGATCGGCGAGCCCCACAGCCCGGGTGGTCAGCCCGCACGGTCATCGAGTCTTCGTCGCAGTTTCGAGGATCTTCGGTCGGACATCTTCGTCTCCTGGCCCAGATGCGGAAGCTGGACGTCTCACCGGCGGTGACGGCAATCCGGCCCGCGGGCTGAGACCGGCCGTATCGACACACCGCAGACGAGGTGGGCCGGGCCATTCCGGGCGCCATCAGGTCGGCCGGTAGGCTGCGCCGATGACCACGCACCAGGTGAGCAACGCTGACATCCTGGCGATGTTGTCCGAGCTCGCCGAGCTCACCACGCTCGATGAGGGCAGCCCGCAATCCTTCAAGGTGCGGGCATACGAGGCGGCCCGACTCGCGTTGCAGGTCGACGGGCGTGAGCTCGCGAGACTCGGCGTCGGCGAGCTCACTGCCGTCTCCGGCGTCGGTAAGGCGACGGCGACCAAGATCCGGGAGCTGGTCGAGAAGGGAACCGTCGACAAGCTCGAACGCCTTCGATCCGAGTACCCACCATCGGTCCTCGCGCTGAGTCGGATTCCCGGCGTCGGACCCAAGACGTTGCGGCTGCTGCGGTCCGAACTGGGCATCGAGGATCTCGACGGACTCCGAGCGGCCATCGAGAGCGAACAGATCCGGCGACTTCCGGGCATGGGTCCGGTCAGCGAAGCCAAGATCGCGAAGGCGATCGAGCGCCTGGGCCAGGCCGGAAAACATCAGCGGACGCCGATCGCGGACGCCCTGCCCCTCGCCGAGCGGCTCGTCGACGACCTCCGGGCCCTCGAGGCGGTCCAAGCCGCGGTGTACTGCGGCAGCCTGCGTCGCTTCGTCGAGACGGTCGGGGACGTCGACATCACCGTGGCCTCAGAGCGGCCCGAGGAGGTGATGGCCGCGGTCCGAACCCACCCCGAGGCCAGGGAGATCATCGGTTCGGGATCGACGAAGACTTCGTTCCTCACGCCACGCGGCTTCCAGATCGACGTGCGTGTGGTGGAACCCGATCAGTTCGGCGCGGCGACCCTGTACTTCACCGGCAGCAAGGCCCACAACATCGCGTTACGTCAGCGGGCGATGGCGCAGGGTCTGACCCTGAACGAATACGGCTTGTTCGACATCGAGACCAATCAGCGGTCCCCGGCGCGCACCGAGGCGGAACTCTACGAGGCTCTGGGTATGCAGCTTGTGCCTCCTCCGATGCGCGAGGGTACGGGCGAGGTCGAGGCCGCTGCCTCGGATGGACTGCCGGAGCTGATCCAGCGCGCCCACATCCGGGGCGATCTCCACTACCACACCGATCGCTCGGGGGATGGCCGTTCCACGGTCGAACAGATGGTGGCGGAAGCCGCGGCCCAGGGCTACTAGTACCTGGCCCTGTCCAGCCAGATATGACCCCTTTTGACCCCTTTTGACCCCTTTTGAC
>JAQCHM010000377.1 GCA_027730885.1 Actinomycetota bacterium
GCATGTGGGCGGCCTGGCCACTGCCATGGGCATTGACTTAGGGGATTCCATGGACTTCCCCGGTTTGCTGGGCGCCGCTCGCGACCAACTCATCCAGATGTCGATACAGATCGCCGAGGAGTCGATGCTCCAGAGCCTGCGTATCCACGACCTGGAAGGACAACAGGCCGGGCTTCGCCGGAGCGCCACCACGGATCAGCTGACTGGACTACCCAATCGGGCGAGCTTCGACGAGATGCTCGACGCAGCGGTCCAGGATCGAATCAGCGGACGGGTACGGTCCGGTGCCCTCGGGGTCGCGATGATCGATATCGATCACTTCAAGAGGGTCAACGACACCTATGGCCATCAGGCCGGTGACCGTGTGTTGGAGGCAGTGGGGCGGGCGCTCTCCTCCGTCACACGCTCGGGCGACACGATCGCCCGGTAGGGCGGTGAGGAGTTCGTGCTGGTCTTGCCGAACGTCGAGTCGGCCGAGGGACTCGAGGCCACAGCCGAACGCATCCGCCGCGTGGTCAGCGAGCTGGAGATCGACAGCGGGAGCCTCACCCTCACCGTGACAGTGAGCGTCGGAGCCATCGCCTCATCGGTGATCTCGGGTCCCGAGGCGGCGGGAGCCCTGCTAGAAGCGGCCGACCGGTTGCTGTACCAAGCCAAGAACGCTGGCAGAAATCTGACGTTCACCGACTTCACTGGCGTGGCCATCGACCGCGATTGATCGGTCGATCCGCACCGGCGTTGAGCATCGCCCGAACGGATGAGTGGGTCCTGACCCGAAGCTGGCCCGGCCGGAACGACCGGGCTATGGTCGGGCCCATGTTTCCCGGAAGTCACCTCAGCACCACTCCCGACAAGCCCGCCGTGATCATGGCGTCCACGGGCGAGTCGCTCTCGTACCGAGAACTGGACGAGCGGTCGGCCCGGCTGGCCCAGTACCTGTATGCGGCCCGGCGATCACGTGTCGATCTTCATGGAGAACAACATTCGCTACTTCGAATGCTTCTGGGCTGCCGTGCGTTCAGGTCTCTACTTCACCACGATCAATCGCTACTTCCAGACCGACGAAGCGGCCTACATCGTTGCCGATTCCGCCTCCAAGGCAGTGTTCGCATCGACCGCGGTCGCCGACGTGGTTGCCGATCTCCCCGCCCTGTGTCCCGATTGTCCGACGTGGCTCGTCGTCGACGGGTCGCTCGACGGTTTCGAGCCGCTCGAAGCCGCCGTGGCGCCCTTCCCGGCCCAGCCACTGGCCGATCAGCCGAGGGGCGAGACCATGCTCTACAGCTCGGGCACGACCGGGAGGCCCAAGGGCATCAAGCGTCCGCTCAGCGGTCTGCAGGTGGATGACCCCGCAGGAGCGGGCACCGTGATCGGCCTGTTGTCGGGTCTGTTCGGCGTGACCTCCGACGCGGTCTACCTCTCGCCCGCCCCGCTCTACCACTCGGCGCCGCTGGGGTTCACCACCAGTGTGCAGGCCATCGGCGGCACCGCGGTGGTCATGGAGAAGTTCGATCCGGCGCAGGCCCTCCAGTACATCGACAGCTACAAGATCACGCACTCCCAGTGGGTGCCGACCATGTTCAGCCGCATGCTCAAGCTACCGACCGAGGCGTGGGAGGGTCACGACTGGTCGAGCCACAAGGTTGCCGTCCACGCGGCAGCGCCTTGTCCCATCGAGGTCAAGAAGCAGATGTTCGAACGCTGGGGTCCGATCATCTATGAGTACTACGCCGGTACCGAGGTCAATGGGTTCGTGTTCTGCCCGCCGAACGACTGGCTCGCGCACCCCGGGACCGTCGGCCGATCGTTGCTCGGGGTCGTTCACATCTGCGACGACGAGGGAAACGAGCAGCCCCTGGGCGAGCCGGGAACCATCTACTTCGAGCGGGAGGCGATGCCGTTCGAGTACCACAACGACTTCGAGAAGACCAAGGGTGCCCAGCATCCGGAGCATCCGAACTGGTCGACCCTGGGCGATGTGGGATACCTCGATGACGAGGGCTATCTGTACCTGACGGACCGCAAAGCGTTCATGATCATCTCCGGGGGTGTGAACATCTACCCCCAGGAGATCGAGGACTGCATCATCATGCACCCCAAGGTGGCCGACGTCGCCGTCTTCGGCGTACCTAACGAGGATATGGGTGAAGAAGTCAAGGCGGTCGTGCAGGCGGCCGAAGGCGTCGAGCCTGACGAGGCTTTGGCGATTGAACTGCTGGCCTTCGCCAAGGAGCACATCGCGGGGTACAAGGTGCCTCGCACCATCGACTTCCGGCCCGAACTCCCGCGTCTGCCCACGGGCAAGCTCTACAAGCGCCTGCTCCGCGACGAGTATTGGGGCCAGAAGTCCAGCCGCATCGTGTAGGTGGGGACGGGAGCCTCTAGGCCGGTCGCAGGACCGTGATCGAGGTCCCGGTCACGCTCGGGCCGACCGTCAGGTTGGTCCCCGTGATGGAGTCAAGAGTGTAGGTGTTGTCGGCATGTGCGCCCAGGCCGGACATCTTGAGGTTCCACTGGGTCACCGTGCAGTTCCCATTGGTGTCGGTGGTACAGGTGGTCGTTTGGTTGTTGCCCTCGGCAGTCCAGGTTCCGGAGATGGTGGCGCCCGCAATCGGTTGATTGTTCTGATCGAGGAGCGTGATCACGACGGTTGACGTCCACTTCGATGCCTGCATCGAGGACGAGCCCACGAACGAGGCCAAGCTGACCACGGTCCCGGGGGCCGTCGAAGCGGTCGTGCTGCTGGGGGCGACGACGACACCGGTGGTCGGCGTATTGGGCGTCCAACTCTCGGTCGGAGTCCCGATGCGGTCGCCGCTGGCATCGAGCTGTGACCCGCCCCGGGCTTGCACTGCCTGCACTCCCATGACCAAGGGCACCAGGATCATCGAAAGGATGAGCGCATACTCGACTGCCGTGACACCTCGTTCGTTGCGCCGGCTCGTCGGATCAGCCTCGGAACCCGATGCTGACCCAGCTCGCTGGGTGCCGAGGGCAGGCTCAGCTTGCCGGGAAGTGAGCCCTGTGGGGACAGGAAGGCGGTGAAGGCGGAGACGTTGTCACTGGACGCAATGGTCGTGTACCCGAAGCCGGGATCGAAGCTGACGCCACAGCCACTCGGGTTGCAGTTGCCGCCGTAGACCCGTTGGAGATAGACGGGGGCGATGGAGTCGATGGTCAAGGTGCTGTTTCCGTTCCAGTCCGTGGTTGGAATGTTGGTGACCGGCACGTAGGCGAACCGTGGCGAGAGTTGGATGTCGTAGAAGTTGGGGAACTCCTCGTCGCTGTCACGGGTGAAGATCGGGTCGTCGCAGCCGTCCGGGCATCCCTGCGGCTCCTCGGCCGGTTGGAAAGCGCCGTGATCGTCCCAGGCGATTCCCCGGTACAGATCGAAACAGCGCTCGATCAGCTTGATCATCCGGTCTTCCACCGGAAAGGTGAGCAGGTGGGGGACGGTGGCTGCGTTGACCGAGTCGATGCTGGACATCTAGATGTCGTTGTCAGGGTTCAGGCCTCCGCCGTCGCCGACGAATTGGTCCTTGTGGCACGACAGAGGGACGTCGGCACCGTCGAGGTCGAGGTCGGGGTCGATGAACTCCCAAAGCG
>JAQCHM010000378.1 GCA_027730885.1 Actinomycetota bacterium
CTTCGCCGGCCTGCGGCCGCTCATCGCCGACAATCGCGAGTCGGCCACCACGACGTTGAGCCGTGAGCACCTCACCACCCGGCCCTTCCCCGGCTTGGTCTCGATCGCCGGCGGCAAGTACACGACCTACCGGGTCATGGCCGCCGACGCGGTCGACGCAGCAACGGTGGATCTCGGCACCATCCGAGCATCGGGGACCGCTGACCTGCCCCTCTGGGGGGCCGAGGGCTTCGAGCATGCCAAGGCGCACGCGGGGGAGTGGTCCCGCGGGCTCGGCGTCAGCACCGATCAGGTCCACCGCCTCCTCGGCCGATACGGCGGCGCCATCACCGAGGTGGCCGAGGTCATCGCCGACGATCCCAGCCTCTCCACACTTCTCCCGGGCGCGGCTCCTTACCTCGAAGCCGAAATCGTCGTCGGTGCACGGTTCGAAGGTGCTCGCACCATCGCCGACGCGCTCCGTCGACGCACCCGCATCGCCTTCGACAGCACCGACCGCGGCCGGTCGGCCGCGCCGAGGGTGGCCCAGTTGCTCGCCGCCGAGTTGGGTTGGGACCACGTTCGACAGGACGCCGAGGTCGAGCAATGGCGAGCCGCCGTCAGTCGAGAGCTGGCACTCGAAGGTCTATAGCTCTGGTCACCGCAGTTTCGGGACGACGTCGAACAGGTAGGCGTCCAGCACGTCGGCGTTCACCGGAGCCCGCAGCGCGATGTTCACCATGTCGGCGCCCGCCTCGCGGTAGGCCAGGATCTGTTCGGCAGCCATGTCCGGTGTTCCGACCAGCGCGCCGTTGCGGACGCGGTCCGCCATCGCCCCCCATTGCTCGGTGAACTCGGCGCCGCGACGGGCCACGTCGGCCGCGTCCGACCCGAGCTCGAACATCAGATTGACCGACCGCTCGATGTCCGCAGGGTCGCGGCCCTCGACCTCGCACCAGTGATCGAGTACCCCGTTCAAGTGGGCGAATTCTTCCGCGCTCACGTAGGCCGCGTTCCAGCCGTCAGCGTGTCGCGCCGCCAGCCGAAGGGTGCGTTTCTCGCCCTTGCCGCCGATCCACAGCGGAAGATGCCCGTTGAATCCCTTGGGAATCAGCGAGGCGTTGGACGCCCGACAGTGGGCCCCTTCGAAGTCGGTGCGTTCGTTGGTGAGCAGGCCCGTGATCACCTGGGTCGCCTCGTCGAGCATGGCGATCCTGGCGCCGACACCAGGGAAGTCGTACCCGTAGGCCTCGGCCTCCCACTCGTGCCAACCCGCGCCCAGTCCCAGCTCGAAGCGTCCGCCGGACAGATGGTCGATGGTCACCGCCGCTCGGGCAAGAAGCCCCGGGTTGCGATACCCGACGTAGAACACCAGACACCCCAGCCGAGCGTTGGTGGTGTCGCAGGCCAAGGCGGCGAGCGCGGCGACGGCCTCGTAGTGGGGGAGTACTCCGCCTTGGTTGGGCGCCTCGTACAGGTGATCCCACAACGAGATCCAGTCGAGCCCCGCATTGTCGAGATGGCACCACAACGCACGGAGATCATCCATCGCCAGGTTCTGCTGTCCGACGTGGGCCCCGAGCAAAAGTCGTTCACTTGTCATGCTCTGACATCGTGCCGACTCGACCAGAAGGACAAAATGTGCCCGTGGTCACATAGACCGCATCAATGAGACCAAAGAGGAGCATCTTGAGATCGACCACGGGCAGGCTTTTGGCGTTGCTTTTCGCCTCTGCCATGATCGCCGCCGCGTGCGGCGGCAGCGGCAGTGACGGAGCAACGGGCACGACATCACCCGAAACCGAAGAAGTCGTGGAGGACATCGAGGACAACGAGGCCACCGGGGAAGACACCCGAGAGGACGCGGGCGAGGCCGTTCGCGGCGGGCGCCTGGTCTACGGGATCGAGGCCGGGAGCACCGAGGCTCAGGTTGCGCTCGAGAACAACATGGCCAGTGGAAGGGTGAACGCCGACACCGGCGAGTTGGTGGCCACGCTCTGAACCCCTCGTCGGTCAGACCGTGGGGGGACGGTCAAGGTCGGGTCAGCAGATCGCTGAGGCTCGAGGTGTCCCACCGGCCTCCGCCGCGGGCCTGGACCTGGGCGTACCACTGGTCGACCATGGCCGCGAGCGGCAAGCTGGCACCGAGGGCCCGAGCCTGATCGAGCGCAATCCCGAGGTCCTTGCGCATCCAGTCGACGGCGAACCCGAACTCGAACTCGCCCTTTGCCATCGTCGATCCACGATTCTCCATCTGCCACGACCCGGCGGCACCCTTGGAGATGACGCCGACCACGGCGTCGATGTCGAGGCCCGCGGCCAAACCAAGATGGATGCCTTCGGAAAGGCCCTGCAGAATCCCGGCGATGCAGAGTTGGTTGACCATCTTGGTCAACTGACCGCTGCCGGCGTCCCCCAGACGCGTGACGGCCACCGCGTAGCAATCGACGATGGGTGCCATCGTGTCGAAGGCGACGGGTTCACCACCGCACATCACGGTCAGCCGGGCGTTCTGGGCGCCGGCCTGGCCACCCGACACCGGCGCGTCCACGAAGCCGACGCCAACGCCGGCACATCGGGCCTCGAGCTCGCGTGCCAGTAGGGCAGACGCCGTCGTGTGGTCGACGAGGATGGACCCCGCACCCAGTCCGGCCAACGCCCCGTCGTCGCCGTAGACGACCGATCGCACGTCGTCGTCATCGCCGACCATCGTGAACACGATGTCGGCCCCCGCCGCCGCCGCCCTCGGCGTCTCTGCTGCCTGGCCACCGTGCTCGGCGACCCACGCCTCGGCCTTGGCCGCCGTACGGTTGAAGACCATCACCTGATGGCCGGCCGTCCGCAGGTGACCGGCCATGGGGTAGCCCATGACGCCGAGCCCGATGAAACCGATAGTCGCCATGATTGGACCTCCGAGCGGGCAGGATAGGGCAGATGACGGCCGAGCCAGCACCTCACTCCCGGTACCGCCAGGCAGGACCCCCCACGGGGACAATGCTGTGGCGCGGCCTCACGAAGCCGTGCCCGGTCTGCGGCCAACGCGGTCTGTTCGACTGGGAGCGCATGGTCGAGGACTGCCCTTGTTGCGGCTTCCATTTCGAACGCATCGAGGGTCACTGGATCGGGGCCATCGGTGTCAACACCATCGTGAGTTTCGGGCTGTTGATAATGACGATCTTCGTGAGCGTCCTCGCGACCTGCCCCGACTTCCCGGTCACCAGGCTGGTCGTCCTCTGCCTCGCGGTATCGATCTTCGTGCCGCTGTTGTTTCATCCTTCCAGCCGGACGCTCTGGACGGCGATCGATCTCGCAATGCGCCCGTTGCAGCCCCACGAGGCCGATCCCGCCATCATTCTCAGCCAGACACCCACCAATCAAAAGGCCGACCCTGCACCATGAACGAAACGTTCGACCTCATCATCGTCGGGAGCGGATCGGGTAACTCGATCCCCGAGCACCTCTCGCATCTTCGGATCGCGCTGATCGAGCGCGGAACCTTCGGCGGTACCTGCCTGAACGTCGGCTGCATCCCGTCCAAGATGTTCGTCCTACCGGCCGACCTCGCACACCAGGCGGGCCACAGCGCCCACCTCGGAATCGACACCACCTTCAACGGCGCTGAT
>JAQCHM010000379.1 GCA_027730885.1 Actinomycetota bacterium
GAGTGCACGCCGGCCTGTCAAGCCGGAGGTCGCGGGTTCAAATCCCGTCGGGACCGCCAACTGCCGCACCGGTTCGCCGGGGCGTCAGGGACGGAGACATCGTCTCCACGGTCGGGTAGCTCAGTTGGCAGAGCGACCGCCTGAAAAGCGGTAGGTCACCGGATCGACGCCGGTCCCGACCACACACGCAAACACCCGCAGGTCAGGGCGCTCTCGACCCTGGCCTGCTGTCGACGACTGTCGTGAGTCAGTCACGTCTCGGCTGCGTCATACTCGGCGGCGTGAGGCTGCCCGACGACCGAGCGTGCGCACAAGACGAGTCGAGGTCGTGGACCGCGAAGTTGGATCGGCGCTGATCAACCACTCGGTCAGTCGTTGCCCGCTCGGACCTTCGACCTCGATACCCATCTGGACACCGTAGATGCCGCTGTGCCATCTGCCTCAGAGTGTCATCTGCAATGGAGCGTGATCCGCACTGGAGCGTGCGATACTCGGCTACATCCGAAATAATGCGAATCGGTGCACGCTGTCACCACCCGACGATCGTCCCCGCGATGGGAGCTCCGAGTCTCTTGAATCGGCACATCCGATACCAATCTCGGTCGTGATCGTCGACTGACGATTTGACCTATTCGAACTCAAGGCGTCGCTCCCCTCGTTGTGAGAGATCGGATTGGGTGATTCAATCATTCTCATGACGCCGCCCAAATCTGCCATGACCAACGAACACAAAGCAGCGCTGGCCGAGGGTCGCCGCTTGGGTCGAACCGTTCGCGCCTACCTGGAAGCCCTCGAGACCAACAAGCCCAAGCGCGGCCGCAAACGGACCAGCGACTCGGTTTCCAAACGACTCGACCGACTTTCGGAGGAAATCGAGACTGCCGATCCGCTTCGCCGGCTGCAGCTCATTCAGGAACGTCTCGATCTTCAGGACGAACTCGAACGCATGGGCACCAGCGCCGATATATCGTCGCTCGAGGCAGAATTCATCCAGGCTGCCCGCCCGTACGCCGAGCGCAAGAACATCTCGTACGCCGCCTTCCGCGAACTCGGCGTCGACGCCGCAGTCCTGAAGAAGGCCGGAATCAGTCGCGGCTGACACCAGAGCGCGTCGCCCTACAGCGACGTTCCCGTCAGAGAATGTCGCCGCCGCGATAAGCGGCGGCGACCGGGTCGGTGGCCGCCAATACCTGCGCCGCGCCGACGAAGTTCTGGACCTGCGCGTCGATGAGACCCAACAGGGCCGACGGGTCGGCCATGAGACGCTGCAACTCCGCCTTCGTTCCGGGAAAGCGCTCGTCTCCAGCCAAGCGATCCACCAAATCTGCTCCTGGGGATCCGTCGCGCATCGCCAACGCTGCGCCGACAGCATGCTCTTTGATGATTTCGTGAGCGACCTCTCGTCCCATCGCGTTCCGAACGGCAAACATCAACAGCGTCGGAGTGGCCAGAAACGGCAAATAGCGCTGGAGTTCTGCTTCGACAACGTGGGGAAAGATTCCGAGATCTTTTACCACTGAGAGGCTCGTCTCGAGAAGGCCGTCGACGGCGAAGAACGCGTCAGGAAGAACGACTCGGCGCACGACCGAACACGAGACGTCGCCCTCGTTCCATTGGTCACCCGACAACCCGGCAGCCATGGTGACGTGACCCTTGAGAATGACAGCGAAACCGTTGACTCGCTCACAGGAGCGACTGTTCATCTTGTGGGGCATCGCCGACGAGCCGACCTGGCCGGGCCGGAAGCCTTCGGTGGCCAGATCGTGACCGGCCATGAGACGGACGAGCAGGGCGAGATTCGCGGGGCCGGCGGACAGCTGCGAAAGGCAGGTGACGACATCGAAGTCGAGCGATCGGGGGTAAACCTGTCCCACGGCGTTGAGCACTCGCGAAACCCCGAGATGCTCGGCCACGCTTGTTTCGAGTCGCATCACCAGGCTCGCAGAGCCCAACAGGTCGAGTTGGTCCTGTTGGGACCCCACTGGGCCCTTGATACCGCGCAGTGCGAACCGGTCAAGAAGATCGTCGAGTCGCTCGATGCCACCCATCAGCTCCTCGCCGAACTGCGCGAGTCGTTTGCCGACGGTCGTGGGCTGTGCCGGCACGTTGTGCGTCCGCCCGACAATCGCAACAGCCGCGAACTCGGCGGCTCGCTCGGCGATCCGAGTGGTCAGAGCAATCGCGCGCCCTCGGACGAGACGAAGCGCCTGGTAAGTGAGCAACTGCTCGACGTTCTCCGTCGCGTCCCGCGAAGTCAGCCCCTTGTGCAGATGTTCGTGCCCGGCGAGCTCGCAGAACTCATCGAGCCGAGCCTTGACATCGTGGCGCGTTCGTTGTTCGCGCCTGCGGATCGATTCGAGATCGATGTTCTCGACGACGGCCTCGTAGTCGGCCAGAACGGACCGATCCACTTCAAGACCACTCTCGATCTGGGCGGCGAGAACAGCGATCCAGAACCGACGTTCGAGCCGCACCCTGTTCGTCGGATCAAACAGCTCGAGCATTGCGCTGCTCGCGTAGCGATCGGCGAGAACGTTGGGAATGGTCATGATCTGAGCCCAGCTGACAGTCGGAGGTTCATCGGAGGTTCATAGGCAGTCTTCCGCATTCGTCCCGGAAGTTCTCAAGGCTGGCCGGAACCTGGTCGATCCTGACATCTGTTGACCGCCTTCCGGGCGGATCGATCAACAAAGTCTGCCTGCGGACAGCCCCGGCCTCCACCGGGCCAGCGCCGAAAACCACGCGATCAGAAAGGGTCAGCTGAATGAATGGCCGTTGCGACAGCGATCCGCTCGACGTAGCCGATGACATTTGCGATCTCTGCGGAGGCGAGTTCTGTTCTGGGTGCGTGATCTGGCCGCGTGGTCATCGCAGGCCCCCTGTCTGCGAGAGCTGCGCGGTGAAGAACAGTGGCGTTCGAGGAACGACGAAGACCGACCGCAAGGCGAGCAAGCGCGAGGCGAAGAAGCGACGGGTGGAACTGCTCGAAACACGCCACGAACGGATTGACGGCAAGTTCAGGTTCTTCGACGAGACCGAAGATTACGAGCTCCCGACCGACTCGTTCACCGGCAGCGTCCAGGCCACCGAAGAGGCACCGAATCGGCGGCGCATCAGCCTCGGCCGCAAGAGACACGAGGACAACGACACCGAGGAGTCGGGCGACGAGATCGGGATGGACAGCTCGTGGGAAGGGGGGCGTCGCCGACCTCGAGGCCGACCCCTTCGTCCTCGGAGCAGGCAGCGACGCTGTATTCGGCGCCGACGGACTCGCGCTGCCCAAGATCCAGGACAACACTGAGGAGGACGCCGAGATCTTCGCGTCGTTGGCCGAGGTGTCGACCGCGACTGCGCTCATCGATCGAATTCGCTCGGACGGCCAACTGCCCCCGTCGCCGGTGCATCCCGACCCCTTCGACCACCAGATCGACCCCATCGGCCCAGGAGCGATGCTGGTAGACCCCTTCGCTCCCCTGCCCTCCACGTTCGAGACCGACCCGTTCGCCCCGGCCTCGGTGTCCCCATCGTCTGCCGGTTCGGCCCCAGCCCCGTACTCCCCAGCCCCGTA
>JAQCHM010000380.1 GCA_027730885.1 Actinomycetota bacterium
CGCGGAGGCAGCTTTGGCAGCGGTGGATCTGGCCGTCGATCCCGGGGTGGTGGCGGCGGCTTCTAGCCGTTCTCGCTCGGGTCCGCCCAATTGTCACACGATGCGGGCATGATCGTGGGGTGGCCGACCTCCCCCCGTACCTCTCCCCCTCGTCGGCCACGGCATTCGACGGCTGCCCCCGCCGGTGGATGTTCAAGTACGTCGAACGCCGTCCGGAGCCGTCGGGTCAGGCCGCCATCGTCGGAAGCTTCGTGCACGAGGTCCTCGAAGCGCTGTGCGGCCTTCCGGCGCCGGAACGCACCCAGGATCGGGCCAAGGAACTGGCCAGGGCCCTGTGGCCCTCGGTCGAGGAGAACGACGACTATCTGGGTCTCGCCTTGGGCGAAGCAGAGGCCCGGGCCTTTCGCTGGCAAGCGTGGCTGGCCGTCGCCGGCCTCTGGCGACTCGAGGATCCGGCCGAGGTCGACGTCCTCTCGACCGAGCAGAAGGTGACGGCCGAGCTGGCGGGAGTCCCCTTCCTCGGGATCATCGATCGGGTCGACCGGGTCAGCGGTCGCCTCGTCATCACCGACTACAAGTCGGGAGCGGTGCCCGCCGCCCGGTGGCGGGCCGACAAACTGCAGCAGGTGTTGCTCTACGCCGCGGCGTTCGAGCAGATCGACGGCCAACAACCCGATCGTGCCCGTTTGCTGTATCTCGGTCAGCGGGTGCTCGAGGTCACCGTGACCTCCCCGAAGATCGAGGAAGCAGCCAACCAGCTGGCGGCCACCTGGGACGGCATCGAGACGGCGTGCGCCTCCGACCGTTTCGATGCGAAGCCCAGCGTGCTCTGCGGCTGGTGCCCCTTCGCCAACGACTGCCCCGAAGGCTGGGCGGAGCTGGTGCAGCGAGAAGCCGCGGGTACCTTGCCCGACCACGCGCCGGCCCGGCTGCTCGCTCTGGCCTGATCCCTGCCCTCGGCCAGCTCAACCGAGCGCCCGTTCGGCCGATACTCCATGGTCAGGAAGCCCCCCGGTAGCCGGACCAAGGACGCCCCATGCGATCATCGATCTCCCCCACCGACCAACGGGCTCGGCATGCCGACCTGTTCCACCCCGCGACGGCCGACTGGTACGCCGACCCGCTGGGTCAGCACCATCTCCGCTTCTTCGACGGCCGGCAATGGACCGATGCGGTGACCCACTTCGGACCCGTACCGTGCCGAGGATGTTCGGACCGGCGGCAGACCTAGCGACAAGTGCCAGAGAACCCCGGATCGGCATGAGCCTGGCCTCGGTCGTCGAGCTGCCAGCCGTCCGAGACGGCGTTCACCTGATCGATGATTGCTTCGGCCTGTTCGGTCGATGGCACGGTGACCATCCCGCCGTCAGCCCGTAGCGGGACCAGCGACCAGCCGAGGGACGGCCGACCGGATGGCGTGTCGGACACCGTGAACCGGAAGATGCCGCTGTTCGCACTGACACTCCGGGCGGGCGGGAAGGCAAAGTTGCCGGTGGAGTTGACGATGAGCGTGTCGCCCACCGACCTGATTCCCTGAACCACGTGGGGGTGTCCGTTGACCACGATGTCGACGCCGAGCGCAGCCCAGTGACGATTGAGTTCGGTCATGAACGGCGACGGACACAGCACCCCTTCCTCACCTTCGTGGACCAGCACGACGGTCAGGTCCGATTGCGCCATGGCCTCGGCCACCGCTGCGTCGGCCAGGGCAAGGAACGGATCGCAGGCCCAGGCAACCTCGGGCCGGACGTTCTGGCCCGAGGCCGACCAATCGCAGGGCACCCGCGAAAGCGAGACCAGACCCACCGACCATGGTCCGACGTCAACCACGAGCGGCCGATAGGCCGCAGTCTCATCGACGCCCGCTCCGACGCGGGGGAAGCCTCGGGTATCGAGTTCGACCAGCGTCTGGCGCAGGGCGTCGGGACCGAAGTCGAGGGTGTGGTTGTTGGCGAGGGTGACGACGTCGATGCCCGCGGCGACGAGGAGATCGATCGAACCCGGCGGCGACCGGAACAGAAACGGTTTGGACACCGGTGGGGCTCCGATCGCGGGATCGGCGACGGCGGTCTCGAGGTTCACCACCATCAGATCGGGCTCCTGCAGCAGGGTCGCGACCTGACCCAAGGGGTCGCGTTCGGCCAGCCCATCGGTGAACGACGTGTCGCCCGCGAACCCGAGCACGATCGGCTCCCGCAACGGCGGCACGGAAGTGGAGGATCGGGTCGAAGACGGCTCGGCGCTGGTCGTCGATTCGGTGCCGGATGATCCGGCACTGATCGGGCGCGGGTCGCCGACGTGCGAGGGGCTCGTTGTCGCCGCCACCGACGAGCCGCCCGACGGCCCTGCGGCCGAGCAGGCGCTCAGCACCAACGCGACCAGCACGACCAGCGACCTCACGAGAGAAACCGACGGACCTCGTCGACGGCGCGCCCGAGGTCGGGGACCGATTGTTCGATGAGCGCCGGGCCAGTCCGCGAGCTGTCGGCCGCGAGAAAGAGGAACCGACAGTCGACGATCGGTCTGTTGGTCACCTGCTGCACGGCAAGAGCGTAGGCCGCCCCTTGATGCCGATAGGTGGACATCAGGCGTTGAACGTCGGCGGCGTCGCGTACCGGGTCGGTTTTGAAGTCGACGATGGCCAGACCGTCGCCCGACTCGAACAGCAGGTCGACGTACCCCTCCAAGAGCCCGCCGGCACCGCCGGGGGTCACCGGGACGGCCACGTGGAGCTCTCGCCAGTATCGACCCTGCGTCGCTTGCCGCACCGTGGGTGACGCCAGCGCCACCCGGACGAGCTCGGCGACACGAGGAGCGAGGCGCACGATGCCTTCGCGCCCGGCGTGCAGCGCGGCGAGTTCGTCGACATCGGATCCGGTCGACAGATCGACGTGTTGCAGCACGGCATGAACGGCCGATCCGATGGCGGTGCCGGCCCGGCCCCTTCGCCACGGTCGGGCCTCGTCCTCGGCGTCAGCGACGGGGGTGGAGGGCTGGGGGCCCAAGGCTGCGGCGACTGCAGTCGCCGATCGGGTTCGGGTAGCGTCGTTGGTCTGTTGAATGGCCAGCTGTTCGGCCAACCAGCTACCACGCTCCGATTCGAAATCGCCGGGTGAGAACCGCAGCTGGGTCGGAGGTCGGGCGTCGTAACGCTCGGTGCCATCGGCCTCGAATTGGACCCAGAGATCGGGTCGATCGGCCAGCGCAGCGTGGACCCTGCTACCCATCGAGCTCTTGGTCTCCTTGTGGTGCGCGCTGAGCACCAGCCGATCTCGAGCTCGGGTCGCGGCGACGTATTGGAGTCGAATGCGTTCGTTCTGATCCAGGAGCTCCTCGACCGACGCATGAATGTCGTAGTCCGCGGTCGCGCTGTCGGCCCGCAGCTTGACCTGTGGGGCCTCGCCGGGTGGGAAGATCACGACCGGTCCGCGGGCCCCCGTCTTGTCCTCGGTGCTCGCCCCGGCCAGCACCGTGATGGGGAACTCCAGGCCCTTGGAGCCGTGAATCGTGAGGATGCGCACCGCGTCATCGTCGGATTCGGCGGGGATGGGTTCGCTGACCCGGG
>JAQCHM010000381.1 GCA_027730885.1 Actinomycetota bacterium
GTCGGTCTCGGGTGCGGTGAGACCGGCTGCCCGGGGACGCTCGGACACCAACCGCTCGGCTTCGTTCACCAGGCGCTGGTACTCGGCAAGATCACCATCGCGTAGAGCGAGTTCAGCATCGTCGAATGCTTCGCTCGCAGCGCTCAACAAGTCGTCGATCGCCGCGATGTCGTCCGGCTCGTCATCGTCGGCGGAGATCAATTCGTCCGGATCGAGGCCTTCCTCGAGGGTCTCGGGAGCGTCTCCGAACAGTTCTCGGAGTGCGTCCTGCAACGTGTCACGCATGACGACCCGACGCCCGTAGGCCACGATGACCTGCTTCAACTCAGGCACGCTGGTTCCCTCGGCCTCGACGTAGAGCGGGCGCACATACAGCAGCGACTCCTCGATCGGAATGATGACCAGATTGCCCTGGAGCACTCGGGAGCCAGACCGGGAGAGCAGCGTGATGATCTGGCTGATGGCCGGTTCCTGCTGGATGCGGGCGTTGACGATGGCCGGGCCGTCGACGGGTTCGCCGCGGGGCATGACGAACACCTCGAGCTCGCCGTAGGTGTCGGGATCACTCTTGGCCACCATGAACGCCGAGAGCTCACGCCGGGTGTCGTCGACCGAGAAAGGTACGTACGGCTGGAGCATGAGGAACTGTTCGCGTTCCTCCCCTGGCAGGCGCATGAGGAGGTAGTAGGGGTCCATCCTCCGCTCGCCGATGGGACCGACGATCTCGCCGGTCACCGGATCGACGGTGGGCGCAGCCGTGGCGGCGGCGCCGGAGTCGGTGCCCGGATCCTGGGCGACGTTCCACGCGTCGCTCTGGCTGTAGAAGCCCTCGGTTCCCGAGATGTGATAACGGGACCACACATCGGTCTGGGCCCGAAACAGGTCCTCCGGATAGCGGAAGTGCTCACGCAGGCTCTCGGGGACTTCCTCCTCGAACAGGTCGGGGAAGGCCTTCTGGTAGGCGCGGGCGATGGGGTCGTCGTCGACGAGGTAGAGGGTCACGTCGCCGTCGTAGGAGTCGATGGCGACCTTGACCGAGTTGCGGGCATAGTTGAAGCCATGGCGTAGCCCGCTGTTGGGCTTCTGCCGTGCCGTGCCGACGCGTTGGGCGTAGGGATATCGGTCGGTTGTGGTGTAGGCATCGAGGACCCAGATGATGCGGCCGTCGTCGATGACCGGATACGGGTCGGCGTCGAAATGCAGGAACGGGGCAACCTTCTCGGCCCGTTCCTTGATGTCACGGATGTAGAGGATGCGCGACCCGTCGGTGAGGAAGTTCGAGATGAGGGGGTTGATGTCACCGAAGCGCAGGGCGAACGCTGCCTTGCGCAAGATCGAGCTGACGTCCACGCCGCCGTCGCCGGTGTATTCGTAGGTCGCGAGCCCCTCCTCGGTGGGGTAGTCGATCTCGTCGCGCGTGGTGTTGACGATGGCGTAGCCCGGCAGGCTCTCGCCGTGGTAGAGCCTCGGCTGTTCGATGGGGATCGAGCCCCGGGGCGGCACGTCGCGGACCGTGAAGTCTGGTTGGCCGTCGCGGGTCACGGCGTTGGCCGGCGAGAGCACCGCGCCGAAGCCATGGGTGAACGCCAGATACCGGTTCTCCCACGAGTCGGCCGGCAGCCCCTCGGTGTTGAGTTCGCGAGCTGACAGCACGATCTGGGTCAGGCGGCCGTCGACCAGGTAGCGGTCGACGTCGACGTCGGTGAAGCGGTAGAACGTCCGAACCTCCTGCAGCCGTTGGTAGGTGCGCTCCAGGATCTCGGGGTCCCACAGGCGCACGTTGCGAATGGTCTCCTCATTGCGGACGAGATCGTCAACCGTGAGGTTCTCCGAGTAATCGAAGTCGCGGACGGTCACCTTGTCGAGGTTCATGGCCGCGCGGGTGGCTGCGATGTTCCTGTCGATGAACTCAGCCTCCCGGGTGGACTCCTCGGGCTCGACCCGGAACCGCTGGATGAAGGCCGGATACAGCGCCCCGACGACCAACGACACGACGATCCAGAGTCCGATCGCAGTGACCGGAAGGCCCCACCCGTTCCGCCGGATGCTGTAGAGCAGCAACCCGGCCGAGAAGCACGACACGAGGATCAGCAGGGTGATCGCCGGAAGCTGAGCGTTGACATCGGTGTAGGAGGCCCCGTCAACGAAACCTCTGGTCGACCGGGTCAGCTCGAAACGGTTGAAGTAGTAGGTCACCGAGCGCAGGAGGGCCAGCACGGCGAACAGAACGCTGAGGTGCATCTTGGCGCTTGGTGTGACCTTCTGCCCCGGGGTTTGAAAGCGGATGCCCCCATTGAGATAGTGGGCGGCGGCAACGATCACGGTGACGAGGGCGAGGGTCGAGAACAACCAGTCGGTCACGAAGGTGATGAACGGTAAGCGGAACACGAAGAAGCCGATATCCCGACCGAACTGGGGGTCGGTGACGCCGAAGTCGTCTCCATTGCGGAACAGCAGCCAGGTCTCCCACTGCGCCAGCACGCCACGTCCGACGGACAGCGTGAAAAAGCCCACCAGCGCGAGACGCAGACGGCCGGAACGATCGCCGACCACCGTCCGGTAACGGTCGATGACATCTTGCTCGGGCCCTGGCGACACGAACGCGGGCGCGCTCCGGTCGGCAAGCATCAGATTACCGAACAGGACCACCAGGAAGATCAGGCCGAACACCAGAGCAAGCAGGGCTTTGGTTCCAACGACCCGCCACCAGACCGAGGTCAGATCGAGCGAGCTGAACCAGAGCAGGTCGGTGTAGGAGACGGCGATCCGGCGGGAGAAGGCGACCAGGAAAACCGCGACCACCAGCCCGATCGAGAGTCGAACCCTGCCCTTACTCATCGGAGGGCTCTGCAGGTCGGTTCGGGTTCCACCCCCCGATCCTACCGGATCGAGAGGCGAGCGGAGTCGCGAACCGTCAAGGCGCGACGAGGTCGACCCAGAGATAGGCGAACACATCACCTCTCGGTTCGACCGTCACTTGCACCGCGTCGCCGAGGCGCACATCGCCCGGACCTGCGTCCCGCAGGGAACCGACGATCCGAGGCCCCTCTTCGAGCTGAACGACGGCGACGGTGTAGGGCAGGTCGTCGAACCATCCGGCGTCGACAGTGAAGTGGTTGATGGCCATGGAGTAGATGTGGCCCCGGCCGGAAACCGGCGTGAACCGATACTGCGCCGAATGACACGAAGGGCAGTACCAGCGGGGCGGGTGGCGGTGAAGCCCACACTCGACGCACTGCTGCAGATTCACCAGTCCGGTGGCCAGACACGCCTGGTGGAACTCGAGGTTGAGTCCCTCCGGATTCGGCACGTACTTCTTGGCAGCGGTCTTGGTAGCGCCAGTCTTGGTCTCGGCGGTCTTGGTCTCGGCGGTCTTGGTCTCGGTGGTCTTGTTCTCGGCCATCTTCAGTCTCCTCCTCAGCCCCGCGCCAGAATGGCAATGCTGCCGTCACCGAGGTCTCCGTATCCGGTGACCAGGCCCAGCTCAGCGTCGGCGACCTGGGCCGCACCCGACTCATGCCGCAGCTGACGGGTGGCCTCCACAATGTGGTTGAGTCCCC
>JAQCHM010000382.1 GCA_027730885.1 Actinomycetota bacterium
CCTCGATGACCTGGGGACCAGATGTTCCGAGCCCGAGGATGAAGCGCCCATCTGAAAGGGTGTCGATGGTCATGGCGGTCTGGGCGATCAGCGCCGGGCTGCGGCTGTAGATCGGCAGGATGCCGGTCATGATCTGCATCTTCTCGGTTCGAGCCGCGACGAAGGTCAGGGTCGAGACCAGGTCGAAACCGTAGATCTCGCCGGCCCAAACGAGGTCAACGCCAGCGCTCTCGAGATCCTGGACCTGCCGGGACAGACTCTTCGGGTCGAGACTGGCGCCCGCTCCGAGTGCCATCGAGATCTTCATGTGGTGCCCTTTCAGCTGGATGCGCACAGGACCGTATCAGGCGAACTGGCCGGCCAACTCTGCGTACCGGTCGAGCAAGGGCAGGACCTTGTCGGACTCAGCCGGAGGAAGGCTGAACAGGATGCGGGTGAGGCCGACCTCGATCATCTGCTCGACGACCTCGGGTTTGGCCGGCGTGCCGAACTGTCCGAACTCGATGGTGGCCGGATCGCGCCCCGCGTCGGTGGCCATCTGGCGGATCTGGGTGATCTGCTCGGCGATGTCGTAACGGCCCGAGATGGGCATGAACCCGTCGCAGAACTCGACGATGTCCGCCATGGTCTTGGGCCCGGCTGAACCACCGAGGATGATCGGCGGGTGCGGCTTGTTGGCCGGCTTGGGCCAGGACCAGCTGGATGAGAAGTCGACATGTTCGCCGTGGAACTCGGCTTCGTCGTTGGTCCAAATCTCCTTCATGGCCAGAATCTTCTCCCGCAGCACGGCCCGGCGGTCGGTGTAGCGGACGCCGTGGTGGGCCAGCTCCTCCTTGTTCCATCCGTAGCCGATGCCGAACAGCAGGCGACCGCCCGACAGTGCGTCGACCGTGGCCACCTCCTTGGCCATCCAGATCGGATCGCGTTGAGCCACCAGCGTGATGCCGGTGCCGACCTTGATGGTCTTGGTCACCGCGGCCGCCATGCCCAGGGCCACGAACTGGTCGTAGGTACGCCAGTACTCCTCGGGGAGCGGCGGGGCCTTGGGGTTGCCACCCCACGGGGTCACCCGGCTGGTGGGAATGTGGCTGTGCTCGGGGAACCAGATCGATTCGAACCCGCGGGCCTCGGCCTCCTGGGCCAGCACCATGGGGTTGATCGCCTTGTCGGTGGGGAACATCGTGACACCAAAATTGACCATGGGCCGCACGCTATCGGCCTTCGCCCGGCGGTGCCATCGGGGCCGGCTGCGCCTCGAGGCTCAGACCCGAGCGGCGGCCACAGCCTCGGCGATCGCGTCCGCTGAGGGCTGGGGGCCGTAGAACATCATCGTCGTCCGATCGGCGAAGGCGTTGCGGGCCGCGATCTTGCGGCCGACCTCGCGGGGCGATCCACTGACGGCAATCTGGTCGAGCAGGTCGTCGTCGATGCGATCGGTCATCTCTCGCCAGCGGCCCTGTTTGCTCATCGTGTTGAGTTCGGGCTGGAGGTCGCCGTAGCCGTGATGGTCGAGCACACCTGCGTATGCGGGAGTCGAGCCGTAGAAGGCCAACTGCGCCCTCGCCTTGAGCCTGGCGTCGGCCAACGAAGCCTCGTCGGTCCCCATGGCCACGATCGTGAGGCAGGCGATGTCGACCGCAGCCGAGGGGCGACCGGCGGCTTCGGCCCCGGCGGCCAGCGCCGGCAGCGTCTCGGCCGCGAGGAACTGCGGCGTGTGGAAGGGATGGACGAAAAACCCGTCCGCCACCTCGCCGATGGTGCGCATCATGTGCGGGCCGACTCCGGCCAGGTAGATCCTCGGCAATGCGACCTCGAGACGGCCCGGGCGGAAGAACGGCGGCATGAGCGTGTGGCTGTAGAAGTCACCCCGGAAGTCCAGCTTGTCGCCGGTGCTCCAGCTGTCCCAGATGGCCCGAACGGCATGGACGTATTCACGCAGGCGGTCCGCCGGCTTCGACCAAGCCATGCCGTAGCGCTTCTCGATGTGGGGCTTGATTTGGGTGCCAAGACCGAGGATGAAGCGTCCCTCGGTGAGCATCTGGAGGTCCCAGGCGATGTGGGCGCTGAGCATCGGCGTACGGGCGAACGCCACCGCGATCGCGGTACCGAGCTCGATCCGACTCGTCGTCTGGCTGGCCAGGGTCAGGGGCACGAACGGATCGTGACCGGCTTCGAAGCTCCAGGCTCCGTCGAGACCCATTTCCTCGAAGGCTGCGGCCTCCTCGCCTCCGCCTCGTACTTCCATCGACAACGCGCCGTCGAGCTTCATGATCTGACCCCTTCGATCCTGTGCGGTCGGCGACACCCGACGACTGCGGCCTGATGGGCGGACACTAGAGGGGTGACTTTGGTGACACAAGCGACGACGGGGGTAGTCTGGCCGGCATGAAGCGCAAGAGCTTCGAGAACATGGACTGTCCCATCGCCCAGTCGCTGGAATTGGTGGGGGAGTGGTGGACGCCCCTGATCCTGCGCGACATCGTGCTGCTCGAGCTGACCAAGTTCGACGACATCCAGGAGAACCTGGGGATCGCGCCCACCGTGCTGACCAGCCGGCTCCGACATCTCGTCGAAGCCGGCGTGCTCGAACGCCGTCAGTACAGCGATCGACCACCGCGCTTCGAGTACCTGCCCACCGCAGCCGGTCGAGACTTCGAAACCGTATTGAAGGCGCTCTTGAAATGGGGTGCGAAGTGGGCCGGCACCCCGGTGCCCAACCGCAGCGACGAGCTACCCCGCTGACCCTTGCTTTGTCCGTTGCTCTACACCGCCGTTATTGACCTGTGAGGAATCCTGACCATGACAACGCCGACTCGCCCCGACACGCTCGATTTTCACTTCGATGTCTTGTGCCCTTGGGCCTATCAGACATCGCTCTGGATGCGTGACGTCCGCTCCAGAACCAATATCTGCCACAACTGGCGGTTCTTCTCGCTGGAGGAGATCAATCGCGTCGAGGGAAAGCGTCATCCGTGGGAACGGGAATGGAGTTTCGGCTGGTCGATCCTGCGGATCGGTGCGTTGCTCGGTCGAATCGACGCGAAGCACCTGGACGATTGGTATGCGGTGACGGGTCGTGCGCTGCACGTGGATGGGATGAAGATCCATGAGCCTGAGGTGGCGCGGCACCTCGTCGAGGAGATCGGGCTCGATCCCGGCCTGGTAGACGAGGCGATTCGTGACTCGTCGACCCATGACGAGGTTCGGGCCGATCACGACAAGGTGGTCGCGGCCGGCGGGTTCGGAGTGCCGACGTTGTTCTTCCCCGGCGTGGGTGGCGGACCCGAACAGACCATCTTCGGTCCGGTGCTGATCGATCCTCCGACCGGTGACGCCGCGTTGCGGCTGTGGGATGTGGTGTGCGGGTGGCTCGAGTTCCCTCACCTGTACGAGTTGCAGCGGCCCAAGACCAAAGAGGACGAGCGTCTGATCGGGCGGACGTTCAAGCCGTACATGGAGGCCCGGGACTGGGTGAGCATCAACCGGGGCAAGGTGGTGGCCATGGAGGAAGACGGCTTCAAGGTCAAAGGCGACGCTGAGAACGCTGGACAACTCAAGTC
>JAQCHM010000383.1 GCA_027730885.1 Actinomycetota bacterium
GACCGGATCCCAAGCTTCCATCAGGTGAGTGGCGCTGCCGGCGAACAGCGGAATCAGAACGCTGGTCATGTAGCCAGTGGCATGGGTGATCGGCGACGGCCCGAATGCCACGTCTTCGCTGGTGAATCCGAGTCCATCGGCCATTGTCCTCACGCTGAAACCGAGTGTGTTGAACGTATGGACACAACCCTTCGGCCTCGACGTCGTTCCCGAGGTGTAGACGATCAGGTGGGGGTCGTCGGGACTGCCCGCATCCCCAAGCTCGGCCGACAGACCGTCAAGATCACCGTCGACCGCAAGGCTCGACATAGGCGCCACCACATCCCCGACCACTACGTCCCCGACCATCGAAGAACGGGCCACAAAGACGCGCTCAAGCCCTTCGTGTCTGGCCGCCAAACCGCGGTACATCGTGACGAAGTCGAAGCCGTTGAACTCCTCGCAGGTGATGACCGCCTTGGCCTCGGAGTCGTCGAGGATGTAGGAGACCTCGTCATGGCGATAGATCTGCATGATCGGAACCACAATCGCCCCGCAGCGCGAGACCGCAGCAACGACGACCACAAACTCGGTCCAGTTCGGGAGCTGCACCGCGACCCGATCGCCCGCGTCGATGCCAACCCTGCGCAGGCCCACCGCCATCCGGATCGACCGATCACGCAAGTCGTTGAAGGAGACCGACGTGGTGGCGTCGGTTGCAAACTCCCGGTCGCCGAGCTCACGAGCGCGTTCGTCGACCAGTGCGCCGAGCGTCTCGGTCGTCCAAGATCCCGCCTCATAGAACTGCTCGACGTCACTGCCGTACCGCTCGACAGCTTTTGGCATGCTCACCACGATGGGCCCCCTTGTGCTTGTGCGCTTCCCTCTGGTGACAACGGTAGTTAGAGTCGCTCGACCGACTCCACTACAGTCGCGATGACTCGCTTCCCTACTATGTGACACATGCAGTTCCAATGACTGTACGTACCGCAGTGCGGTAGGGACGGATGCGCAACCGAAGCGGAGCTTTACCACCATGACCGACCATGCTCATCACACTTACCAGTGGCCGCGGGATCAGATGGTGCCGACGCCCGAGACCGACTTGAGTCTCGATCAGATCAACCTGGCCGATCCATCACTGTGGGCCCGCGACGATATGGATGCCGTCCTGGCGCTGCGC
Source organism: Actinomycetota bacterium (assembly GCA_027730885.1). Taxonomy (GTDB): domain Bacteria; phylum Actinomycetota; class Acidimicrobiia; order Acidimicrobiales; family SZUA-35; genus JAHECQ01. The sequence goes on from JAQCHM010000383.1 coordinate 1,163, forward strand.
CGCGAGGAGCTTCCGATCACCCAGGACGAGCACCGCAGTACAGGATCGCCGTTCTGGTCGCTGACCCGGTGGGACCACATCGCGGCTGTGACCTCCGACTCGACCACCTTCAGTTCGATACACGGTGTCGCCGCTGCCAACGAGCCTGGCGACGCCCACGCCGCGAGCGACACCATGATCGTCATGGATCCACCGCTGCACACCAAGGCACGGAAGCTGGTCAACCGCGGCTTTACCCCTCGTCAGGTGCGAGCACTGGCGCCAGCGGTCGATCGTCGCGTCGAAGCAATGATCGAGGACCTCCGTCAGAAGCCGACTGATGCCAACGGCTACGCCCACACCGACTTCGTCGAGGACGTCGCAGTGCGACTCCCGGCAGCAGTCATCTGCGACATGATGGGCATCCCCGAGTCCGACCAGAATCACATGGTCGACCTCACCAGCAGATCGCTCAACCCAAACGGGTACGGCATCCATCGTGACGAGGTGCCGACCATCGCAGCCGAGATCGATGCCTACGGACTCGAGCTCGCTCAAAGCCGCATCGACAACCCCACCGAAGACCTCACATCGCTCCTGGTTAATGGCCAGATCGCCGACGCAGCCCTCGCGCCTGACGAGATCGGCGCCTTTTTCCGACTGCTTGTCCTGGCCGGAAACGAGACCACCCGCAACGGGCTCTCCCACGGAATGTTGACGCTCAGCGAGTGGCCGGACGAGCGCCAACGCTGGCAGGACGCGCTCGGCCGCGACGACGAAGAGGATGTGGCGTGGTCAGGCTCGGAGGAGATCGTGCGCTGGTCGAGTCCGGTGATCCACATGAAACGAAACGCCACCCGCGACGCCGTGATCGGCGATCCCGAGTCGGGCGAAGTCGAGGTGGCCGAAGGCGAGAAAATCGTGATGTGGTACACCGCCGCGAATCGCGACCACCGACGCTTCCACGATCCCTACCGCTTCGACATCCTGCGTTCGCCGAACCATCAGGGCGGCTTCGGCACCGGCGGCGCGCACTTCTGCCTCGGCGCCAACCTGGCCCGACGGGAGATAGCAATCACCATGACCGAACTACTCCGCGCCTTTCCCGACATCGATGTCGACGGGCCGATCGAGAAAGCACGCTCCAACTTCCTTCACATCATCACCGCGCTCCCCGTTCGTTACACACCGACCTGAGGGACCAAGCTCTAGCGGCCTCTCCAATTCGCGGCACGCGACCGTAACAACACGCGTGTGAACAAGCGATCAGCCCTTCGAGCCTCGATCGAGGGCGGCGGCGGCGTCGGGGTTCTCCTGGATCTTTGCCATGACAGCCCGGCCGGCCTGCTCGAAGATGGCGCGGTTTCCGGCAACGAATTCCTGGGAGTCTCTTAGGTTGGCGAGGAGGCCGTTCACCTCAGGGATCACGTAGCGGGCCACCAGATCCCACGAGCGCAGTGTGTCTTCGGGATTGGCCCAGTCATGGGCGAATCCGATGACCTTGCCGAACCCACCCGTGACCTCGACGACCTGGCGGATCGCGGCCACCAAATCTTCGGGGGTCCCTACCACGGCCGACGTCGTAGTAGCCGAGGTCACCGTGCCTCCGGTGATCTGATCGACGGCCTCGTCGGGGTCGTCGTATGCGACAGCACCCGGCCGTTGGAGGGTGCCGACGATGTACTCGTTGTGCCACCGTTGCAACCCATCACGGGCCTGCTCTCGCGCATCTTCGCGGGTTTCGGCCAGGTGCCAGCTCATGACGACACGCCAGTCGTCCCGGTCGACGGTCTGACCGTGCTCGGCTGCCGCTGTCTCGGCGAACCCCCACTGGGTGGGTAACGCCTGGAGGCCATCGGTCGACATCGAACCGATCGACAGCACGCCGGTGCCGTGCTTGCCGGCCAGGGTCATGCCCGACGGGCTGAGGATCGAAGCGGTGGCCTGAGGGATCTCAGGTTGCAAGGGAAGGATCTGGAGCCGAGCGTCACGCAGGGTGAACCATTCGCTCTCATGACTGAACCTCTCGTCGCCTCGCAGGAGGCGATTGATCACGCCCATGGCTTCGTCCTGACGATCGCGCTGTGTCATGGGGTCGATGCCGAGGGTGTGGGCGTCGGAGGGAAGGGCTCCGGGTCCCGACCCGAAGATCAGCCGACCACGAGTGAGATGGTCGAGCTGAACCAGTCGTTGGGCGACGTTGAAAGGGTGGTGATACGGCAGCGAAATCACCCCGGTTCCCAAACGGATTCGTTCGGTTCGCTCGGCGGCCGCCGCAATCATCAGTTCGGGCGACGCGCTGCTCTCCCAGCCAGACGAGTGGTGTTCGCCGAACCACACTTCGTCGAACCCCAACCGGTCGAGATGGGCCGCGAACTCGAGATCGCGCTGGAACATCAGGGTTGGATGTTCACCGACG
>JAQCHM010000384.1 GCA_027730885.1 Actinomycetota bacterium
TCGGCGGCCTCGGCACGCCGACCAGCCAGATATCGGTTCTGGATCTCGGCAGCTTCCGACTCGAATCCGTACGCCACGGCGAGATCGTTGTAGAAGTTCTTGCCACGCGCTCCCATGCCGCCCACGTACAGAGCCAACATGGAGCGGAGCGAATCGTGGATCGGGGTCGCGTCGACGTGCTCGCCGATCGCAACTTTGACGCCAGCCTGGATCCGGAGTGGCCCGAGCGCATCGTCGCGCTTGGCCAGACCGCGATCGAGCGACTCACCCCAGACGTCGCGGAGCTTCTCGGGGATCAGCAGGAACGTGAGCCAACCGTTTGCCAGCTCCGCAGTTGCCTCGACGGCACGTGGCCCGAGCGAGCCCCACCAGATGGGAATGTCGGGGCGAATCGGATGGTGCATCAGCTTGATGGGCTTGCCCACTCCGGTGCCCTCGTCCGCCGGGAGCGGCAGCGTGAAGATGTTCCCGTCATGCACGAGCGGTTCCCGTCGCCATACTTTGCGGCAGATCTCGATGATCTCGGTGATGCGCTGCACGGGACTCTCGAACGGGATGCCGTGGAATCCCTCGATGACCTGTGGCCCCGACGTCCCGAGACCCAGCATGCTCCGCCCACCCGACAGCCAGTCGATCCCGGCGGCGGTCTGGGCCAGCGCAGCGGGTGTCCGGGAGTAAGCGTTGAGAATGCCCGATCCGAGCTGAATCCGTTCGGTGACCGCGGCCAGGTAGCCCAGTGTCGTGGGTACATCGAAGCCGTAGCCCTCACCCAGCCACACGGCGTCGGCCCCAGCACGTTCGTAGTCCTGCACCATCCGGGCGAGCTCGAGTGGCCCGCCCTTCACCCCTACCGGTATCGAAGCGTTCAGCCGCATCGTGGTCCCCTCTCATCGACGTCGGCCCGATGATACATCAGCCGTGTCGAATCGCTGGTGCTCACACCGAGGCACACCGCCCGAACGCATCGCGATAACTTCGAGCCGTATGGGTTCAGACGTAGTGATGACAGACCATGAGGCAATTGCGACGCTCATCGCGAAGCACGCCCTTTCCGCAGACGAAGGTGACGCCGACCAGCGGGCCGCGCTCTACTCGCAAGACGGTGAGTTCATCGGTCCGGATGGCATCACCACGCCGGGTATCGACGCGATCCACGCCGTGTTCACGAGACGACAACCGGTGAAGGGCAAGCACGTGACCACCAATGTGATCATCGACATCGACGGGGACGAGGCCACCGGCCGGACCGACTTCGTGTTCCTCCTCGCCGGTGACCAAGGGTTCACCGTCGCAGCCGTCGGGCACTACGAGGACGGGTTCGTCCGAACCGAAGACGGCTGGAGATTCGCGCGACGACGGATCGTCCCGCAACGGTAGGGATGCGTCGGGCGTCCGAGGGCCTCGACGTCGAGCGAGTTCCCGATGTGCTGCGATGACCCTGACCTCACCGCAGCGCCAGCAGTTCCGCGAGCGCGACGACCGACTCGCACCAGCCCTCGAATGTCGGTTGCCACGGGGCGGCGATGACGTGGTCGACGCCGGCATCCGGATAGGCCTCGAACTCCTCGAGAATCCGAGCGTGCGACATGTCGGATGCATCCCAACCCGTGCGGAGTGCCACGACGAACGACTCGTCGACCTGGTGCGACCGGAGTTCGTGCGCGATGTCGGCCATCTCGTTGGACGTGCGCCCGAGCGCCATGAATCCGTGCCCTCGTTCGGCAGCGCGGCGCCAGGCCCGCGCCCCGTGCCCACCGATCCAGATCGGGACCTCCCGAACGGGCTGGGGCCGGACCCGGATGTCATCGAAGGCGTAGTGGACCCCATGGTAGGAAGCGGGATCCGTGTACCAACACGCCGTGAGGACGTCGAGGATCTCCTCCATCCGCTCACCGCGGTTCGAGATGTCTTGTCCCAACGCCTCGAACTCGCGACCGGACCAGCCGACCGCAGCACCCAGGATGAGACGGCCGCCCGACAGAACGTCCAGCGAGCCCAGTGTGTTGGCGAGCGCGACCGGCTGGTACTGAGGCAACACGAGCACAGCCGTTCCGATCTCGATCTCGGTCGTCGCAGCGGCCGCCCACGCCAACGTGAGCACTGGATCGAACATGTACGCCGAGTTCGGGTACGTCTGCTCGACCGGGTGGACGAGATGGTCGCTGACCCAGACGTGATGGAAACCGACGTCTCGGCGAGGCGAGCACCCGACGCGATCTGGTCCGGGCCCGACACGCGGCCGGCCTGAGGCAGATGTACACCGATCTTCATTGAGATACCTCCCGACGATTCGATAGCTTCGCCGAACCAGCCTGACCCGACATTGTCACAGCTGCGTCGTCGGAGCCGAACCGGTCCGCACGCGCGGCCTCTTCGTGATGACAGGCCATCAGCTAGCGTTCGACACGAATGGGACTCACGGAAGGAAGCTGACAACCATGGCGAACGCATCCAGGATCGGGTTGATTTCCGCCGACTCGCACGTGAACGAGCCGCGCGACTTGTGGTCGTCGAACCTCCCACCGCACATGCTCGACATGGCGATGCGCGGCATCGAAGCACGAGAAGACGGCGGCTGGGAGCTCATTTTCGAGGGCCGCCACATGGCCGTCGGTGCCAACTCCGACGAGGAGCGTCTGGCGGTCAACGATCCCGATCACCTGATCGCGGTGATGCGTTCCGAAGGAATCGTCGGCGAGTGCGTGTTTCCGCCCATCGGGCTGTACGTCTGGATGCTGACCGACCCCGACGGCGGCAAGATCTCGTGTCGCATCTACAACGAGTGGATCGCCGACCAACTCCAGCGGCACTCCAATCGGTTCAAGTGTGCGGGGCTCGTGCCGACGTGGCGCATCGAGGATGCCCTGGCCGAGATCGAGTTCATCGCATCAACCGGCCTCGGGGCCATCATGATGCCCGCTGTCGCCGAACCGACGTACAACCATCGCGCCTGGGAGCCAATCTGGTCCGCGGCTGCTGAGACCGGACTGCCCGTCGTGATGCACCAGGGAACCGGTCACAACATGATCTGGTACCGCGGTCCCGGCGCCACGGTCGCCAACCTGCTCTCCACCCAGTCGATCGGCCCCCGCACGGCCACCATGCTCGCGACGAGCGGAGTGCTCGACCGCCACCCCGACCTCCACGTCGTGTTCGTCGAGTACAACGCCGGTTGGCTGGCTTGGACGATGGACACGATCGACTACTACAACGTCGCGTTCAGTGCCCTGACCACGGAGACATCGGGTTCGGCGCGGCTCGCCCGAACCGACAAGCCACCTCGCCCCATCATCTACCCCGAGCTTGCGGAACCCCCAAGTTTCTACATCCGCCGGCAGATCCACGCCACGTTCCAGGACGACGCCGTCGCGATGAACAACCTTAACCTCACAGGTACCGACTGCGTCATGTGGGGCTCGGACTACCCGCACCACGAAGGCACCTACCCGCACTCGCGTGAATCGGTGGACCGACTGAGTGCACCGCTCGACGTCGCGGCGACCCGGGCGGTCTTTCGCGACAACGCGGCCAAGGTCTTCC
>JAQCHM010000385.1 GCA_027730885.1 Actinomycetota bacterium
GGCTAGGACTTGGCTTGGGCGACGAGGTGGGCGACGTGGGCCGCGAGGTCGTCGAGGGGGACGACGGTCGTCTGCCCGGTACGGCGTTCGGTGACCTCGACCTCGCCGTTGGCCAGACCCTTTGGGCCGACGGTGACTCGGAACGGGATGCCCACGAGTTCGGCGTCTGCGAACTTGACGCCGGGGCGGGCGTCACGGTCGTCGAGCAGCACATCGACGCGGGCTTGACGCAGCTCATCGTAGAGGCGCTCGCCGACGGCCATGCTCTCGTCGTCGACTCGCATGAGAGTGATGACTGCCTCGAACGGGGCGATGGACGCGGGCCAGATGATGCCTTTGTCGTCGTGGTTCGCCTCGACCGACGCCGCCATGTTGCGACCGACCCCGATGCCGTAGCTGCCCATCACCACCGGGATCTGCTTACCGTCGGGCGACAGGACCGTGACGCCGAACTTCTCGGCGTAACCCGTGCCCAGTTTGAAGATGTGACCGATTTCGATGCAGCGAACGATGTCGATGGGCGTCTGGCAGGTGGGGCACGGCTCGCCGGCCGACACCTCACGGAGGTCGGCCCATTGGGTGACGCGAAGGTCGCGGTCGACGTCGACGCCGCGCAGGTGCCAGTCGTCCTCGTTGGCACCGGTGGTCATGTTGGTCCGACCGCGCAAGGCCTCGTCGATGATGACGGGGTGGTGCGTGACGCCGACGGCCCCGAGGCTGCCGGGGTTGGCGCCGAGCGCGGCCAAGGCTTCCTCCGGTTCGCCCGCTCGAACCTGCACGGCCCCCGTGGCGTCGATGAGCTTCTGGATGTTCAGTTGGTGATCGCCTCGGACGACCACCAGGGTGACGGTGCCGTCGACGACCATGACCAGGGTCTTGAGCTGGCGGTCGGCCGCCGCGCCGCCGGCGAAGGCCTCGAGGGCCGCGATGGTGCGGACACCTGGGGTGGCGAAGCGTTCGGGCACAGCCGGTCCCGGCTCATCGACAACGGCGGCGAGGTGTGAGGTGGCCTTCTCGATGTTGGCGGCGTAGCCGCACGACGGGCACATGGCAACGTCGTCCTCGCCGGCGTCCGAAGGGGTCATGAACTCGACCGAGGAGTTGCCGCCCATGGCGCCCGAGCTGGCCTCGACACCGAACGATGGAACACCGATGCGCTCGAAGATCCGTCGGTAGGCACGATCGTGGTTGTCGAACTGGACGTCGAGGCCGGCCCAGTCGACGTCGAAGCTGTACGAGTCCTTCATCGCGAACTCGCGCACCCGGAGCAAGCCGGACTTGGGCCGGGCCTCGTCACGGAACTTGGTCTGAATGTGGTACCAGAGCTGCGGGAGTTGCTTGTAAGAGGAAAGCTCCGCGGCGACGGTGGCGAAAATCTCCTCGTGGGTGATGCCCAGGGCGTTGTCGTTCCCTTTGCGGTCGACCAGGCGGAACATGATCTCGCCCATCGTGTCCCAGCGACCCGACTGCTGCCAGATCTCGGCGGGGTGCATGGTCGGCAGCAGGAACTCCTGGCCACCGATGGCGTCGATCTCCTCGCGGACGATCTGGGAGATCTTCTGATGAACCCGCCAACCCATCGGCAGCATCGAGTAGTGCCCTGCGTGCAGCTGGCGGATGAACCCACCGCGCACGAGCAGCCGGTGGCTGGCCGCGACCGCGTCGTTCGGGGCATCGCGGAGGGTGGGAACGAACATCTGGGACCAACGCATGCGCAGAGGTTACCAACGGCCGTGGGCGCCAAAGTTGGCCGTGAGCTGCGACAATCGAGGCATGGTCACCTCGTCTCTTCCTCGGAACCGCCTCTCCACTGTTCGGCCGCGGCTGACCGCCCCGCTGCTCCGCGTCGATGGTGAGTTACGACCGGTGTCGTGGGAACAGGCGCTCACCCGGGTCGCGGACGGCTTCACGGCCATCAAGGACCAGTACGGGCCCACGGCTTTCGCCCTCTTCTCGTGTTCCAAGAGCACCAACGAGATGAACTACGCCGCTCAGAAGTTCAGTCGGGTGGCGTTGGGGTCGAACAACATCGACTCCTGCAACCGCACCTGACACGCTCCGAGCGTCGTCGGTCTGGCGACAGTGTTCGGTGCCGGCGGCGGTACCTGCTCCTACGAGGAGGTGGAGGAGGCCGACGTGATCCTCCTCTGGGGTTCCAACGCCCGCGAGGCCCACCCCATCTACTTCCACCACGTGTTGAAAGCGCTGGACAAAGGCGGTCGGATGTTCGCGGTCGACCCGCGCCGCACCTCGTCGGCCAAGTTCGCCGACGTCTGGTTGGGGCTGAATCTTGGGGCAGACGTCGCGTTGGCCAACACCGTGGCCAACCACATCATCGGCGAGGGGTTGGCGAACCGAACGTTCATCGACCATTCGACCACGGGCTACGAGGCGTTCGAGGCTGCGGTTGCCGATTACACCCTCGAGCGGGGTGCCGAGCTCACCGGGCTGCCGGCGTCCGTCATCGCCGAGATGGCCGAGGCCTACGCCACAGCCGGTTCCGCCCAGATCCTGTGGACCCTTGGCATCACCGGGCACCACAACGCAGTCGACAACGTCGTCGCCCTCTGCACCCTGGCGTTGTTGACGGGCCACGTGGGCCGATGGGGCAGCGGGCTCGTACCGCTCCGCGGCCAGAACAACGTTCAGGGCGGGGGCGACATGGGCGCGCTGCCGAACAAGCTGCCGGGTTTCGCCGACATCGCCGATCCCTCCGCCCGGGCACGCTTCGGCGCGGTGTGGGATGCCGAGGTCCCGCCCGATCCCGGTCTGCACCTGACCCTCATGTTCGAGGCCATGGAAGCCGAGACCATTCGAGCTGCGTACGTCCTGGGGGAGAACCCGGCCGACTCCGAGGCCGACGTCGCACATGCCCGCAAGCTCCTGGCCGGCCTCGACCTGCTCGTCGTCCAGGACATCTTCCTCACCCGTACGGCCGAGTTGGCCGACGTGGTGCTTCCCGCATCGGTCGGGTGGGCCGAGTGCGAGGGCACGGTCACCTCGTCGGAGCGTCGGGTGCAGCGGGTGCGACCAGCGGTTCCTCCCCCGGGAGAGGCTCGCCACGACCACGAGATCCTGGGCGAGCTGGCCCGTCGTATGGGTGTCGACTGGGGTCACCCATCGCCGCAGGACCTCTGGGACGAACTGCGGTCGCTGTCGCCACTGCACGCCGGCATGTCCTATGAGCGGCTGGAGTCTGAGGGCGGACTCCAGTGGCCTTGCCCCGACATCGATCACCCGGGCTCGCCGTTCCTCCACGGCTGGTTGTGGGAGCCCGACCTCGGCGGACGTCCGCCGGCCCCCTTCTCGGTGGTGCATCACGCCGGTCCGAAGGAGGCACTGACCGAGCAGTTCCCCCTGCGCCTCACCACCGGCCGGGCGCTCGATTCGTACAACACCGGCGTCCAGTCCGGCTCGCTCGACGCTCCGATTCGGTACGGCGACGCCATCGACGTGAACCCGACCGACGCGTCGTCCCTGGGGGTGGTCGATGGCGAGCGGGTGCGGGTCAGTTCGCCACGAGGCTCCGTCGAGATGC
>JAQCHM010000386.1 GCA_027730885.1 Actinomycetota bacterium
CCCTCGTAGGTGCCGGTGTGGGTCTTCACCGTGGAATGACGACCGAGCAGTCGGGCCGGGTCGACGGGGTTCTGCATGATGTATTGGCTCCTTGGGTCACGCGTCGTTGAGCGACCCGAGAGCAACGGTACGTCATGGCTCAGGCTTTAGCCCCGAAGGGGAGGTAACTTCACCCAGCTCACACCCGCCCGACGATCCGGTCGACGGTGATCTCGATGACCACTCGATCCGGACGATCCCTGGACGGTCGATACCGTTCGGCGTAGCGCCGAACTCCCTCCGCGACCGCTTCGGGGTCGGCGGAGACGATGGCTGGACCATGAAGGGCGAGCCAGCGTCCCCCATCCACCTGGCACACGGCCACCCGCTGACCGGGCAGTGCGCTGACGTTGCGGGCCTTCTGGGCGGTCGCCCAGGTGATCACGCGTACGAGTCCGTGCTGGGGGTCGAACGTGGTACCGACCGGGGTCACCTGGAGATCGCCTGAAGGGTCGATGGTGGTGAGGGTGGCAAGGTGTCGCTCGGCCAGGAAGCCGAGCACGGCGGTCGGGGCATTGCGAGGATCGAAGGAGGAGGCCATGCGCGCTAGTTGCCGAGGAGCTTCGCCACGTCGGGCGCAGTCATGATGATCCCCTCGGACTCGTAGGCGTCGTGGTTGGCCTCGATCCACTCGGGTCGGTAGCGATAGTTGACCATCAGGGCGAACGATTGTTGCCAACCCGCACGGCTCGGGTTGGCCCACCAGTTGATGCGCTCGATTCGGGAACCGTTCGCCAAATGGAAGTGGGCCACTGGATCGAGAGCGTGATTGTCCCTCCTTTCGACCGCCAGATACCGGGCGGCGAGGCGCGTGAGGGCGGTCCGAGCCGGTTCGAGCTCGGCGGCGGACCGGGGGAGCGGTCGTCCTATCAGAGTCGCGAGCGCCCCGGTCGCCAAGGAAGGTTCGCCGGGCGAGAGCAGCCCACGTTCGGTGTCGTTGAGCAGGTCGGGGTCCTCGATGTGGCTGTCCAGCCACGCGCGGAATCCGGGCATGGGCGACAGGGTCGAGAAGGTCGTCAGGTTCGGCAATTCGGCGCTGAGTCGCTGCACCACCTGCTTAATGAGGAGATCGCCGAGCGGGACCCCCGCAAGACCCTGGTGACAGTTGGAGATCGAGTAGAAGATGGCGGTGTCGGCTTGGGCCGGCTCCAAGCGATCGAGCGTGTGGTCGAGCAATGGCGGGAGGTCACGGCTGATCCCTCGGGTCAGAGCAACCTCGACGAAGATGAGGGGCTCGCCCGGCATGCTGGGATGGAAGAAGGCATAGCACCGACGCCCGGAGCCGAGCCGGCCCCGAAGGTCATCCCAGGACTCGATCGCGTGGACCGCCTCGTACTCGATGAGTTTCTCGAGGACAGCAGCCGGGCTGTTCCAGTCGAGGTGCTCCAGCCGAAGCAGGGCCACATCGAACCACGAGGTCAGGATGACGCGAAGATCGTTGTCGAGGGAGGCCAAGGCCGTGCTGTCCTTGCGGAGCGGCAAGAGCTCCTCTCGCAGATCGATGAGGAAAGGGAGGCCGCCGTCGATGCCGACGAAGCGACGCAGGAGCCGACCGCGTCGGGGTTCGAGTGTCGTCTTCAGGCGGTCCTCCGCCAGCCTGCGCTCGTCGAGGTCCACGGCCCGGACGACGGCCGCGATGGCTTGGTCGACGGCGTGATCATCGCGGTCGTAGTCGTTTCCGAGGAGGTCGAAGAACCGACGGCGCCCGACCGCATTGAGGTCGAGAAACGATGCGCCGATCGAGGTGGCCCGCCGGCGGGCCGCCACCTCTCCGCCGCGGCCATCGATGCACTCGTCGATGAGGCGTCTCAAGCGGCGAAGATCGGCATCGGGGAGCTCGGGGGACAGGTGGAGCTCGTCGCCCCGTCGATCGCCAGTGCGCCAGGCACGGACCTGGCGAATCATTTGGTTCAAACGCCGCTCTGCCATCGGCAGAGCATACGAGGCCGGGGCCGTCAGCCGGTGGCCGGAGTGCCATGGTAGGGAACGGGATCACCGGGTTTCGGGATCATCGGCCGGGTCCACGAAAGGTGACTCGAGAGCACCTCGGCCACGGCACGCCACGCCGTTGGATCCCACCCACTGGCGATCTGGACGAACCCGTCGTCGCGTATGTGGACGAGAGACGGCAGTGTCTGGAGCCCGAGGCCGAGGATGGCGCTTCGGTCCGGGTCGGCGAAGGTCAGGTACTTGTCTGCCCAGGGACCGAGGAATTCGCGGCAGCCGGCGTCATCGGCCGCGACCAACCAGGCCACTCGAATGTCAGCGGGGGTGTAGTGATGCAGGAACTGACTCGCCGTCTCGAGGATCCACGCACTCTCGTGGGTGTACGGGTCGAGAGCGACCATCAGCAGGGGATAGGAGGTCAACCAGTCACGGACTGGATACCCCTTCCCCTGGATCGAGTCGAGGATCACGGTGTTGAGCGGATTGTCGCTGGATACATCAGCCACGGGCGGCGAATCTAGCGCAAGCTGGAGCAGACTCCGAACTTTCGGGAGAAGTTCTGCCGAATGTCACCCGGGAGTTGAACGCTAGGGTGCGGGAGTGCATCCGATCGAGCAGCTTCGTTACGTGGCCAGGGCGTCGGGAGCCGACGCCTCGCTCCTGGTGCAAGAGGCTGCGTCCGCCCTCGGGGTCTTCGGCCGGGATCCTGCCGGTCTGGTCACTGCGTGCCGACGATTGCTCACGCGCCAGCCCGAGGTCGGGCCGTTGTGGTGGATGTCGGCCCGGATGGTCACTTCGGGCGATGCCCGCGCCGAGGCCCGGCTGTTGGTCTCCGAACTGAACGCCGACCCGACCGCTCGGACGCTCTCCCACGAGCTGCCGGACTCGGCCCGGGTGTTGATCTCCGGATGGCCCGATCTCGTCGTGAGCGCGTTGCCCCGGCGAGGCGATGTGTCGGTCCTGGTGCTCGATGTCGAGGGGCAGGGCCACTCGGTCGTGCGACGTCTGGAGCGGGCTGACATGGTCGTCGAGGCCGTCGATCCGGCCCATGTCGTCGGCGCGGTCGAAGAGTCCTCGCTCGTCTTGCTCGAAGCGGCCGCGCTCGGTCCGGCCGCAGCCCTGGTCGATGTGGGAAGTGTGGCCGCCGCCGCGGTGGCCAGGGTGGCCAACCGGTGTGGCTCGTTGCCGGTACCGGACGTCAGCTCCCAGAGATCTACTGGCAAGCCATCGTCGAACGGAGGGCGCATGCCGACCTTCCGGCCTTCCTCGCGCCGCACGAGGTGCTGTCGCTCGGTCTCGTCGATCGGGTCGTCACCCCCGCCGGCCTCCAATTGGTCGCCGAGCTGCGCGCAGCCGACTGCCCGATCGCACAGGAGTTGCTGCGCGAGCTGGCATGATTGGGCCATGACTCCGGCCTCATCGCCCTTCTACAACGACGACCACCGCGCCTATGGCGAGATAGTGCGGCAGTTCACCGCGAAAGAGATCACACCAAACGTCCACGAGTGGGATCTTGCCGGCGAGGTCCCCCGAGAGC
>JAQCHM010000387.1 GCA_027730885.1 Actinomycetota bacterium
CGTCGAGACGGTTGCCACAGGTGACACCGAACTTTTCGTAGACACTGTCGAGCGGGGCTTCGGCCCAGAGTTGGTCGCACGCTGCCCCTGAACCCCCCTCGCACGCATCCCAGAGGGCGTCGAGCGCCGGATCCTCGCCGTAGGTGAACGGTTCGTTTGCGAATGCCAGCTCGACGAGCGCCGTCGCCTGCAGGTCCGGGTTGGCCATGGCCTCGGCTGCAAGACAGCTCGCCAACACCTCGCCAACAGCGACCGTCGCCGCATCACCCGACGCAGTCTGGGACTCTGCGGCGGCTGCCACCTCCTCGACCGAAACCGTTCCGAGGACGTCGAGCCCGAACTGGCGCTCTACCAGGCCAACCACGCATTCAGTGACAGAGTCGCTGTAGCCCGCATCGAGGAAGGCGGCGAGGATCTGTCCGCGGGTCGGCCCACTCGCAGTCTGCGAATCAGTGCACCCGGCGAGGGCACATGACAACAGCAGCGGCAGCACGAACGTAGCGACAGAGCGTTTCATACCTGGTCCTTTCGACCCACAACCCTCAAAGATGAGGTCGGCCGACTCCCCCGGAAGAGGGGGACGGCCGCCAGGGAACGCTCAGGTGGGGCCGAGGAGGCGCATGCCGGCCGGCGAACCATCGGACGGTTCGACGGCAGCCAGGTTGACCACGAACTCGGTCAGGTGACCGGGGAAGACGTGTTCGGAGACCAGCACAGCAGCACCGTCACGAGCGAAGGTCACCCGTTTCACCACCAAGACCGGGCTTTCGGGTGCAACGCCGAGGAACTGAGCGTCATCGACGCCCGCGAGCCCGGCTCCGATCGTTTGACTCGCTCCGCCCAGAGCGACGGGCAACAACTCCTGGAACGACGCTCGCTCGACGGCGGTCTTCGACAGTTCGGCCCCGAGGTCCTCTCGGCACCAAACGGTGACACGGGCGAACGGGCGTCCGTCGGCGAGGTTCACCCGCCGAACCTCCAACACCCGGGATCCCAGTACCGGGGCGACATGCGGGGGCGAGTCGACGAACTGGAAGTCGACCACCCGCCGCTGCGACGCACGTCCCGACTCGGCCAACTGGGCCTCGATAGTGTCGAGCGCATTGAGTGGCTGGCGGACGGGCTCGGAAGCAACGAACCACCCGAATCCCTGGCGGGCATCGATCAGGCCCTCGGCCCGCAGGATCTCCAACGCCTTTCGGATGGTCACTCGGCTAGCGTCGTAGGCCGCGCCGAAGGAAGACTCCGACGGGAGAACTTCGCCTGGTCCGAATTCGCCTCCCGCAAGTCGGGCACGGACTTCTTCGGCGATTTGCTGATAGCGAATCGATCTCACTTGTATTATGGTTGTATCATACTGAACCGCAGCAGGGAATCCGCAAACGGAGATAGGGAGCCATCATGGCCGTCGGACCAGAAACGCCGATCGAACTCATCCAAGGCGTCTACGCCACCCTCGACGAGCGGGTCGGCGGTCTGCGTTCCCGTCTCGGGCGCCCGCTGACCCTGGCCGAGAAGATCCTGGCCAATCACCTCGATCAGGCGGACGCCGAGGTCGAGCGAGGGGTCAGCTACGTCGACTTCCGGCCGGACCGGGTCGCGATGCAGGACGCAACAGCACAGATGGCCTGGCTCCAGTTCGACACAGCGGGGCTCAAGGCCGTCCGGGTACCCACCACCACCCACTGTGATCACCTGATCGAGGCCAAGGTCGAGGCCAAGCGGGACCTGCTACGGGCGATCGACAGCAACGAAGAGGTCTACGACTTCCTCGAGTCCATCAGCGCCAAGTACGGCGGCGGTTTCTGGAAGCCGGGGAGCGGGATCATCCACCAGGTCGTGCTCGAGAACTACGCCTTCCCGGGCGGCATGATGATCGGCACCGACAGCCACACGCCAAACGCCGGCGGTCTGGGCATGATCGCGATCGGGGTCGGCGGTGCCGACGCGGTCGACGTCATGACCGGCTTCCCCTGGACCGTGCGGTGGCCCAAACTCATCGGCGTCGTGCTCACCGGCGAGCTCTCCGGCTGGTCGGCACCGAAGGACATCATCCTCAAGGTGGCCGAGATCCTCACGGTCGAGGGCGGCACCGGCGCCATCGTCGAGTACATCGGGCCTGGAGCTCAGAGCCTGAGCGCCACCGGCAAGGCCACCATCTGCAACATGGGTGCAGAGATCGGCGCCACCACCTCGGTCTTCGCCTACGACGACGCCATCGGTCGCTACCTGAAGGCCACCGGCCGTGAGGCGGCCGCCGACGCGGTCGCCCACCACCTGCGCCCCGACGACGAGGTGCTGGCCGACCCTTCGAAGTTCTACGACCGTGTGGTCGAGATCGACCTGTCGACCCTCCAGCCGCACATCAACGGGCCCCACACCCCCGATCTCGCCCGCGAGGTCTCGGCCCTCGGCGCCGAGGCCAAGGCCAACGGCTGGCCGCTCGAGATCAGCGCCGCGCTGATCGGCAGCTGCACCAACTCGAGCTATGAGGACATCACCCGCGCCGCCTCCATCGCCCGCGAGGCCGCAGCCAAGGGCCTGACCGCGAAGACCAGCCTGCTCATCACCCCTGGGTCCGAGCAGGTCCGGGCAACCATCGAGCGTGATGGTCTGCTGGCCGACTTCGAGGCCCTGGGAGCGACCGTGCTGGCCAACGCCTGTGGTCCCTGCATCGGCCAGTGGGACCGCTCGGAGGAGCGTCAACCCGGCATCCCCAACATCATCGTGACCTCCTACAACCGCAATTTCCCCAAGCGCAACGACGGCGACGCAGCAACGCTGGCCTTCGTCACCTCGCCCGAAACCGTGATGGCATTCGCGCTGGCCGGGACGGTCGACTTCGATCCGATCAACGGCACCCTCACGAACGACGCAGGAGAACAAGTTCGGCTGTCGGTCCCGGTCGGCCTGGAACTCCCGCCACAGGGTTTCGACCGGGGAGAGGACACCTTCGTAGCTCCTCCCGAAGACGGGTCGGGCATCCAGGTTGCCGTCTCTCCGACTTCGGACCGCCTGCAGCTGCTCGAAGCCTTCACCCCCTGGGACGGTAAAGACTTCGAGAACCTGCCCATCCTGGTCAAGGCCAAGGGCAAGTTCACCACCGACCACATCTCGATGGCCGGCAAGTGGCTCGTCTACCGAGGCCACCTCGAGAACATCTCGGGCAACCTCTACCTCGGCGCGGTCAACGCGTTCGATCAGGCCGACGGTTCGGCCTACGAGGTCGGCTTCGGCAAGAACCAGTTGACGGGCGCCATCCAGACGTTCCCCGACATCGCCAAGTCCTACCACCAGACCGGCCAGGGCTGGGTCGTCATCGGCGATCAGAACATGGGCGAAGGGTCCAGCCGGGAGCACGCGGCGATGGAGCCCCGCTTCCGCGGTGGTTTGGTGGCGATCGCCCGCAGCTTCGCCCGAATTCACGAGACCAACCTGAAGAAGCAGGGCATGCTGCCCTTGACCTTCGCCGACCCGGCCGACTACGACCGCATCGCCCAGGACGACCGGATTTCG
>JAQCHM010000388.1 GCA_027730885.1 Actinomycetota bacterium
ACCGGATACGGCTGGCCGCCAAAGACCTCGACGGAGTGCCCGAGATCGCAGAGCGCCTTGGTGAGGTGACGGGTGTAGATGCCCTGACCGCCTACGGTCGGTTTGGAGCGATAGGAAAGGTAGGCGAGGCGGAGCGGGCGTTCGTCTGGCATGTCTCCCTTAGAGGTTCCTGGCCGGTAACAACCGTCACAGGGTACGGGAAAGTGCCAGGTGAGAGGAACGCGATCCATCGCCAGGCCACTGGCTTGGCATAGAACTGATGCGTCGTGGGGTTGTCACTGTCATGTCGACTCCCTCCGTGGTCCTGGAACGCTTTCCCCTCGGCATGCAGTGGCCGACCGTCGATCCCTTCCTCTTCTGCGCCCATCACCACGACCAGTACCCTGCCGGCAACGACGAGTTGGCACCGGCCGTACCGGTCACCGGCCGCCACATCGGGTCCGACTTCAGTGCGAAGGATGGCTGGAGCATGTATCACGGGGCCATCGTCCCCGGGTTCCCTCAGCATCCGCACCGCGGCTTCGAGACGGTGACCTACCTTCGGGCCGGGTACGTCGACCACGCCGACTCGCTCGGAGCGACGGCCCGATTCGGTCCCGGCGATGCGCAGTGGATGACTGCCGGTGCCGGTGTGCAGCACGCCGAAATGATGCCGTTGGTCAATCGCGACGCCCCGAACTTCCTGCACTTGTTCCAGATCTGGCTGAACCTGCCGGCCGCGAACAAGATGGCCCGGCCCGCGTTCAAGATGTTCTGGGCCGAGGACATCCCGATCGTCCGACACGTCGACACCGCAGGTCGCGTCTCGGAGGTCCACGTCGTCGCCGGTCGACTGGGCGAAGCCGAGGCAGTGGCGCCACCGCCCGCATCCTGGGCCGCGGACTCGGCCAACGACGTCGCGATCTGGCAGGTCGACATGGAGCCCAACGCCGAGTGGGTGCTTCCCGCCGGCCGGCCCGGCTCGAGCCGGGTGCTGTACTTCTACGACGGCAGCTCACTCGAGCTGCCCGACACCGCCGAACAGCTCACCGGCGGCGAAGGCGCGTTGCTTCCGCCCGACCTCGAAGTCCGCCTCGTGGCCGGCGATCAACCCGCCGGTCTCGTGATCCTGCACGGCCGGCCCATCGGCGAACCGGTAGCCCAGTACGGTCCCTTCGTCATGAACACCCAAGCCGAGGTAGAGCAGGCCTTCGCCGACTACCAGCGGACGCAGTTCGGCGGTTGGCCGTGGCCTTCGCCCGACCCGAACCATGGCCGGGACGCGGGTCGCTTCGCCATCGACACCGACGGTATGCGTCACGAACCACCGCTGGTGGGGATCGACCCTGCCACTGCGACTTCCTGATCCGGTGCGGGCTGTCGTACAGCGAGTGCATCGGGCCAAGGTGACCGTGGACATCGAGGGGGAGTCGGCCGTCGTCGGCCAGATCGGCACCGGTCTGTGCGTGCTCCTCGGGGCCACGCACAGCGACGGCGAGGCCGAGGCCGTCAAGATGGCCGACAAGCTGGTCAAGCTGCGGATCTTCCCCGACGCCGCCGACAAGATGAACCTGTCGGTGCTCGACGTCGGGGGCGAGATCCTGGTCGTCAGCCAATTCACGGTCTACGGCGACGCGACCAAAGGCAACCGACCCTCGTTCATCGCTGCGGCCTCGCCCGACCATGCCGAGCCGCTGATCGACCGTACCGTTGTCGCGTTGAGGGACCGGGGCCTCCTGGTCGAGACGGGTCGGTTCCGCACCGACATGAACGTCGAACTCGTGAACTGGGGGCCGGTGACCCTTACCGTCGACCTGCCTTGAAGCGGTTGATGAGGGCGTTGGTCGACGAGTCGTGGGCGAGGACCTGAGCGTCCGACCCGAGTTCGTCGGCGATGGCGGTTGCCAGCACCTTGCCCAGCTCGACGCCCCACTGATCGAAGCTGTTGATACCCCAGATCACGCCCTGGACGAACACCTTGTGCTCGTAGAAGGCGATGAGCTGGCCCAGGACCGCAGGGGTGAGGCTGGGGGCGAGCATCGTGGTCGACGGCCGGTTTCCCGGGAATGTCTTGTGCTTCACCAGCGCCTCGGGCACTCCGTCGGCCCGGACCTGCTTCACCGTCTTGCCGAAGGCCATGGCCTCGGCTTGGGCGAACATGTTGGCCATCAGCAGGTCATGCTGACGGAGGCCGTCCGGCTCGTTGGCTGGGAGATCTTCGCTGGGATGAGGGTTGACGAAGCCGATGAAGTCGACCGGCACGATCGTCGTTCCCTGATGGAGGAGTTGGTAGAAGGCGTGTTGGCCGTTGGTCCCGGGTTCACCCCAGACGAGGGGGCCGGTCTGGTACGGGACCTCCGAGCCGTCGAGGCGTACCCTTTTCCCGTTGGACTCCATGTCGAGCTGCTGGAGATAGGCGGCAAACCGGTCGAGGCGTTGGCTGTAGGGGAGCACGGCCAGGGACGCGTGCTCGGCGAAGTTCCGATGATAGATGCCGACGAGGGCCGCGAGCGTTGGGCCGTTGGTCCGCAGCGGTGTCGTGCGGAAATGGTCGTCCATCGCCCGGAACCCTCCGAGCAGGTCACCGAAGTGGTCGGGGCCGATGGCGATCATCAGCGACAGTCCGATGGCAGAGTCCACCGAGTAACGGCCCCCGACCCAGTCCCAGAATCCGAACATGTTGGCCGCGTCGATACCGAATTCGCTGACGCGTTCGGCATTGGTCGACACCGCGAGGAAGTGTCGGGAGACGACGTCAGTCGACGCGCTTGCCACCCCGCCGAGGGCATCTACCAGCCAGGCGCGAGCGGCGGTGGCGTTGCTGATGGTCTCGATCGTGGTGAAGGTCTTGGAGGCAACGATGAACAGGGTGGTCGCCGGATCGATCTGGGCCAGGACGCCGGCGAGGTCTGCAGGGTCGACGTTCGACACGAAGTGCGCAGACAGCCCCTCCTGCACGTAGGGTCGGAGCGCGCGGTAGGCCATGTCGGGGCCGAGGTCCGATCCGCCGGTGCCGATGTTGACGATGCTGGTCAGAGGCCGGCCGGTTGCGCCCACCCACTCGCCGGATCGAACCCGGTGGGCGAAGTCGGCCATCTGACCGAGCACGGCGTGCACATCGCCGACGACGTCTTGGCCGTCGACTCGCAGCTCCCGATCGCGGGGCGCCCGCAGCGCCGTGTGCAGGACGGAGCGGTCCTCCGTGGGGTTGAAGTGAGCCCCGGAGAACATGGCCTCGGTCCTGAGCGACACACCGGCTTGGTCGGCGAGAGCGAGCAGGTGGCCGAGGGTTTCGTCGGTGAGTGGCTGCTTGGAGAAATCGACAACCAGGTCGCAGGCCTGGACGGTGAAGCGCTCGGCTCGGGCCGGATCATCAGCGAACAGTTGGCCGAGCGACGGCTGTCGGGTCGCGAGGTCGGTGAGCGCTCGCCAGGTGTCGGTGTCGGTTTCAACCATCGGACTTGGCCTCCTGGTCGTTCGGGTTCGGCTTGTTGCGTCGTTGAAGGATCCAAGCAGCGACGAA
>JAQCHM010000389.1 GCA_027730885.1 Actinomycetota bacterium
TGAGGCCGGTGCGCACGAGGACTATGTCACCCTCTTCGACGGTGACGCCGGCCGCCTCGGCCGCACGGTCGAGCTCGTCGGCACTGATGGCGTGGCCGGCAGGGAGGGTGGTCACGTCGTGTAGTCGCGCGATATCGAGCAGTACGCCGCGCGACACGAAGCGGTCGTGGGACCGGTCGATGCCGCAGTGGCGCGCGCCGTCGTTGTCGACCGACTCCGCAGGGAAGCCGTTGTACAGCTTGCCGTCGTAGAAGACGTGCGCGAGCGAGTCCCATTGGGTCGAGCTCTGCAGGTAGAGCACGACCATGTCGTCGGTGTACTGCGACCCGTCGCCGAGCCCGTTGATCGACTCAGGGTCGCGACCGGTACGGGTCATCACGTGCATCGGGTTCGACCGGAGGCTGCCGCGCTGGGGGCCGCCACTGCCAAGTGGAAGTGCCAGCGAGAACACGGCGCCTCGTCGAACCAGCGTCGCAGCGTCACGACGTTTCTCGGCCGTGATCAGGTTGAGGGTCCCGATCTCGTCGTCGTCGCCCCACCGTCCCCAGTTCCTGACCTGGTCGGCTGCGGCCAGGTGCGATCGGGGCGGCGTCGCCCCGTGTCGATGCGTCTCACTCATGATGGGTCACCCACGACCTCTCCTTCACGACGGCTCTCCCCTCCTGTGTGGCCCGCTGACGACGGCGCCAACCTACCGCGAACCACCGCTGCGGACGGCGAGTCGTGGCGGACGATCGCGACGTCACAGTCGGAACATCGCGCCGCCGGTGACGTTCATCACGTCGCCGGTCACGAACGACGCCCGGTCGGAGGCGAGGAAGGCGACTGCCTCCGCGATGTCGTCCGTCGTAGCGTTCCTGCCGAGTGGCACACCTTGGACGAAGTTGTTCGCCTTCTCAGGTCGGGTGTCGGTGAACCGTGTGCCGGTGACCAGTCCCATGATCACCTCGTTGCAGCGGATGTTGAGCGGCCCACCGGCTGTCGCGATCCCACCGACCAACGCTCGAACTGCAGCCTTCGACATCGCATACGGAGGTTCGCGATCGGTCGCCGGTACCTCGGGTGCGATCGAGCCGATCATTGTGATGGAGCCTCCGCCCGCCGCCGCCATCTGCTTGGAGACGAGCATGCAGGAGTACCAGCAGTTGTTGATGTTCGCGTAAGCAATCCGGTCGAACAGCTCCGGATCATGGTCGAAGATCGGCTGCTGTTTGTTGAGCGCGGCGTTCCACACGTAGGTATGGATCGAGCCGTGCTCGCGCTCGACATCGGCGAACACGGTGTCGAAGTGGTCGCGACGCTCGATGTCGAGCACGCGACCGATGGCGATGTGGCCGTCAGCCATGATCTCGTCGACGACCTCCTGCATCCGGCCCTCGTGCTTGTCGGTGACGATCACCGTGGCCCCACCGGCGGCGAGGCGACGTGCGATCGCCCTTCCGATGCCGGCACCCGCCCCCGTGATCAGGGCCACGCGGCCGTCGAATTCCTGGTCGATCATCTGACGCTCCATCTCACTGGGCTCCCATCTCGTTCGTTGCCCGCAGTGAACGCGCAAGCTCGCTGCGGTGCGGTTTGCCCAGCGCGGTGCGCGGGAAGTCGTCGACGAGCCGGATCTCGTCGGGCACCTTGTAGCGGGCCAGGTGTCCGGCGCAGTGGGCCTTCAGTTCATCGACCTGTGCCGAGGCGCCCGCCGCCAACCGGACGAAGGCGACGGTGATCTCGCCGAGGCGCTCGTCGGGCTTCGGTATGAGGACGCATTCGTCGACGCGCGGATCGAGGTGGAGCACGCGCTCGACCTCGGCAGGGTAGATGTTCGAGCCACCGCGGATGATGAGCGAGCTCTTCCTGTCGACCAAGAAGAGGTTGCCGTCCTCATCGAAGCGCCCCATGTCCCCGGAGTGCAGCTTCTCGCCGCGGAGCGTGTGCTGTGTCTCGTCGGGCTGGCCCCAGTAGCCAAACATCGGTGTGTAGACGCCGGCCCACGGCCCGTCGGTCGCAGGAGAGACGCAGATTTCACCCACGCCGCCGGTGGGGACGGGGCGATCGTCGGTGTCGACGATCGTGATCTGAACGTGGGAGACCGCCCGGCCGAGGCTGCCCTCGAGTCGTGGCTCGGACGGGTCTTCGCGGGCCACGTAGGTCGGGGCCTCGGTCATCGCGAGACTCGAGGTCAGACGGCGTCCGAACCGCTCCAGCCAACGGGCTCGGAGCGTCTCCGTCACTGCAGCGCCCCCTGAGCGGGGACGCAGGAGCGAGGCGAGCTGATCGGCCGTGACGGTCGGCGCGTCGAGCAGATCGTGGTAGACGGTCGGCACGACGGTGAGATGCATGATCTTCTCGCTGGCGATCCACTCGGCGATGCTCACCGGATCGTTGCTGTCCATGATCACGCAGGACGTTCCGGCCTGGAACGCGGTGAGTGGCACGAGCACGAAGAGATTGAGGATCGTCATGGGTGCCGACGTCGCGACGGGACCATCGGGTGGGAACTCGCCGGCCATCACGGCGACCGCTCCCGGCACGAGCAGGTTGTGTTGGCTGTGCACGACGCCCTTCGGGCGTCCCGTCGTCCCGCTCGTATGGGAGATCGCGGCTGGGGCGAATGGGTCGACGGGAGTCTCCGGCCGCTGATCGCTCGCGGCGGCGAGTCGGTCGTGCCACCCGGCCTCGCCGACGGTGAGGACCTGCAAGCCGGGCGCGAACTCGTCGCTGCGCTGCCGGCACTCCTCGGCAACGACGGGGTCGGCGAGGAGCAGCGACATCTCGGTGTCGTGGGTCACGTACGCCTTTTCGGCGGTCGCGAGCACTCGGGGGATTCCGACCCAGATCGCCCCGATCCGCATTGCGCCGAGGAACGCAACGACGATGTCGAGGTCGTTCGGGAGTGACGCTCCGACACGATCTCCCGGTCGGGTTCCGGCGTCGATCAGTGTGTGGGCGACGCGGTTGGCTGCTCGGTCGAGTTCGTCGTACGTCAACCGGCCGCTTCGTCCGATGACTGCTACCCGCGTCCGGTCAGCGACACTGTCGAGTACATCGGCAACCGATTGCGGGCCACCGCCGGGGATGGGTGGCCTGCCGTCGGGCACGATCAGTGCTCCGGCGCCACCGGTCGGGGTCGAATGCATCGACGAAGTTCAGATCCCGAGAAGCTGTGCGGTGTTGTTGCGCATCACTTGCAGGATCTCGGCCTCGGAGCGACCGTCGAGCAGGTTCAGGAAGGAACTCGGATCGGCGAGACCCTCCGGGTGCGGGTAATCGGAGCCGAACAGCACCTGGCTCGCACCGATGCTGTCGATGAGGGCGCTGACGTCGTCCTCAGCGTATGGCGACACGAAGCAGTGCTGTTTGAAGGCCTCCCTCGGGCGGCCGGACGGTCGGCCGCCGATCCAGGGGCCGTAACGACCCATACCCTTCTTCTTGTCGAGCACATTCAGCAGATACGGGACCCAGTCCGACCCGTTCTCGATGCTCAGACATCTGAGGTTCGGGA
>JAQCHM010000390.1 GCA_027730885.1 Actinomycetota bacterium
GCCGATGCGGTCACCGGCGCCGTGCCCAGCGCCGCCACCGCGACGACACAGGCAAGTCTCGAAAAC
Source organism: Actinomycetota bacterium (assembly GCA_027730885.1). Taxonomy (GTDB): domain Bacteria; phylum Actinomycetota; class Acidimicrobiia; order Acidimicrobiales; family SZUA-35; genus JAHECQ01. The sequence continues at coordinate 67 of JAQCHM010000390.1, forward strand.
TGCCGCTTCATAAGATGCCTCCTGTTTGTGGCACCGCACTTGTAGGGAGGAGTTTTTTTCCGGCCGAGTCGTGCGACGGGCCCAGCCGGTTGACGCTTCCTGCACCGACGCGGAAACCCGCATCGCTCGGCGCTGGAACGTGATTGCGATAAAACGCTAGCATCGGTTCTCAGACCCCACAAGCACGGTGAACGGAGCGGTGATGAGCGAGACCGAGGTAGTCCTTGTCGAGCGTGACGGCGGCATCGCCACCGTGATCCTCAACCGGCCCGAGAAGCGCAACGCGTTCAACCTCGCGATGTGCCGGCGGCTGAAGACCGTATTCGCCGAACTGTCGGCCGACGAAGCGGTGCGCTGCGTGGTGCTGCGCGGCGCCGGCGACAAGGCGTTCACCGCCGGCGCGGACATCAACGAGTTCGCACAGGTGCGCACCGACCACGCCTCGAGCCGCGACTACAACGAGACCTCGAAGGCGGCGCAGATCGCGGTGCGCGACTGCCGCCATCCGGTGATCGCGATGATCCGCGGCTACTGCCTCGGCGGCGGCGCCGGCTTCGCGCTGATGTGCGACATGCGCATCGCCACCCGCTCGAGCCAGTTCGGCATCACCGCGAAGAAGCTCGCCAACTACTACTCGGCGCACGCCATGGAGGCGCTGCTCGCCGCCGTCGGCCGTCCGAAGGCGCTGGAGATCCTGCTCGAGGGCGAGGTCTTCGGCGCCGAGGAGGCGCTGCGGATCGGCATGGTCAACCGGCTCGTCGACGACGATGCGCTGGAGTCCGAGGTGACGGCGACGGCGCAGCGCATCGCCGATGGCGCGCCGCTCGCCGCGCGCTATCACAAGAAGTTCCTCTACCGCCTCTGCCAGCGCGAGCCGCTGACGCCGGAGGAGCTGGAGGAGGTCCATACCGCCGCCGGCACCGAGGACTACGAGATCGGCTACCCCGCCTTCCAGAACAAGGAAAAGCCGCGCTTCGTCGGACGCTGATCCGCCTGCGCCGCAAGGGAGAACGAGACATGGCAAACCCAGAGATGGAAAACAACGGGCCCCTCAAGGGCATCAAGGTCGTCGACATGACCATCAACATGGCCGGGCCGACCTGCAGCCTCTACCTCGCCGATCTCGGCGCCGACGTGATCAAGATCGAGCACCCGACGTCTCGCGGCGTCGCTGTCAGCCCTCCTGATCCCGATGCGGAGCTCGATCCGTGGACCAAGGGTGAACTGCCGCCGGTCTCCATTCGCAACGGCGTGTTCCCCGACGGCGACCCGGGCGAGGACTGGTGGAACCGAATGGGGTACTTCAACAAGATGAACCGGTCGAAGCGGAGCCTCTGTCTCGACATCAAGGCACCCGGTGGCAGGGACGTCCTCGAACGTCTGGTGGCCTCCGCCGACATCGTCATCAACAACTACAGCCCGCGCGGCGTCCGATCGTTGGGCATCGATCATGAGACGCTGCGAGCTATCAAACCTGACGTGGTAACGGTGGCCATGAGCGGATTCGGCGCGACGGGGCCAGGGGCCGAGGCGGTGTCGTGGGGGCCGATCCTCGATGCTGCGTCCGGCCTTGCGGCCACGACCGGCTACGCCGACTCGGGGCCGTTCAAGCAGGGTGTCGCCTACCCGGATCCCGTCGGGGGAACCCACGGAGCGGCCGCCGTGCTGGCGGCGTGGTGGGAGCACCAACGAACCGGAGAACCGGTCCATGTCGACCTGTCGCAGCTCGAGACGCTGCTGTTCGTCGCCGGCGATCAGCTCGTCGAGGCTTCGGTAAAGGGAGCAGCCCCTCCTCGCCGGGGTGCTCGATCGGCTGACTACGCCCCGGCCGGCGTGTACCGCTGTGCCGGTACTGACACCTGGCTCGCGCTGACGGTGTATGACGAGGCGGACTGGGCTCGTCTCGTCGGTGTCGTCCCCGGACTGGCCGACGAGCGATGGGGGATGGCAGCACAACGGCACCATGACCATGATGACATCGACGCGCTGATCGAGGCGTGGACGTCGAGGCACGACCCTCGCCAGGCGATGTCACAGCTCCAGGGGGCAGGGCTCTCCGCTGCGATCGTCAGCACCAGTTCCGACCTCGTCGACGATCCTCAGCTGAACGATCGGGGCTTCTTCGTCGATCTCACGCACAGCAGCTACGGCCCTCGTCGCTTCCCAGGCTCGGCGATCCTGATCGATGGAGTGCCGCTGTTGGTTCGCCCGTTGTCTTCGCTCGGTGCCGACAACGACCTGGTGCTCGAATCACTTGGGTTCGGCGCAGCCGAGCGCGACGGTTTGCGGGCCTCGGGGACCATCGCAGCGCGGCCCCCAACGTGACCCCGGTGTGCACCGGCGAAAGAAATCACTGGCGCCGGGGAACCCAATGGCGTCGGGGATCGTCGATGTCTTCGTACCGCACGATCGACCCGCACCGGAGAACGGCCATGACCATCTCAAGCTCAGGAATCATCCCTCGCCGATCGCTCGCCGCGTTGGCGTCCTTCTTCCTCCTGCTGTCGGCGTGCGGAAGCTCGACGTCCGATGCCGGAGCGAGCAACGAGACCAGCGGAGCCGACCTTGCAGCCGACGCCGTGTCTGCCGAGGAGGGAGCGGCGTCCCGCCAAGCACAGGCATCAGCGTTGGGGGCGGCCGTCGGCGCCGGGGCGGACGGCAAGGAGCTGGCCTCCGACATGGCCATCGACTGTGGCATCGACGTAGAGGAGTACGAACCCACCGCCGAAGAGATTGCAACATCGAACGCCGACACCGACGCCTTGGCCGATGCGTTGGAGGCGGCCGGCATCGCGACGACGCGCACTACTGACGTCTACGGTTTCACGATCCTCGAATGGGACTACGAGAACTCGGCGGCCCAGGAGGTAGCCGACGCGTTCTGGACCGAGCGCTACCCACCGGAGCCGCTGCCGGCAGAGGAGATCGCCAGGATCAAGGCAGAGAACGAGGCAATCGCCGCGGCGCTCGACGCCGTCGGGGCCTCCTACACCCTTGGGGAGGACGCCTTAGGGGCGGAATGGCTGCAGTGGGACTACGAGAACCCCGAGGCGGCTGAGGCCGTCGCGGCCGTCTACGCCAAGCTGTACCCGTCGATTCCCCCGACCGAGGAGGAACTGGCCGAATCCCACCGCCAGGCCGACGAACTTGCCGCCGCCTTCGAGGCAACCGGCATCACCTTCACCCGGGTCAGTGACGAGTTGGGCTGGGAGTGGCTCGAGTGGGACTACGAAGACCCCGAAGCGGTCGCCGCGGTCGAGAAGGTGTTCGCCGAGCTCTACCCGATCGACCCCACTATCGACCCCTGCGCCCTGGCCGAGTAGCCCCGCTGATTCGCTCTCGCCCGCCCCTTCTGCAAGTCGCAGCCACCCCAGCCCCGTTCTGCAAGCCGGGCGACCCCTGGAGGGGTGACCGGTCTTGCAGAACGGG
>JAQCHM010000391.1 GCA_027730885.1 Actinomycetota bacterium
GGGGTCTGGTAGGGGGTGGCGCTGGGGCTGGGTCTTCGCTCAGGCCCAGCCCGATCCGGAGTGCTCGCCCAGGTTCGGTACCGGACCGGGCGGTGGGCCGGCGCCGCCGATCAGCTGCCCGAAGACCGTGAGTCGCCCGTAGACGCCGGAGTCCTGCGTGACCACGAGCCCGTTGGCCAGGGCCAACTCGTTGGCGGTGAGGCCGTGGGTACAGACCGGCGTCCGGTGCGACCCATCGAGCCAGACGTAGCCGTCGTCGGTCTCCTCCCACCGGCTGTCGTCATCGCCTGGGTGATCGAAGCCGCCGGTCCTGGTCGCCGGACGTCCCCGATAGCGGGTGTATTCGGCGGCTTGGGCGACCATCGTGCTCTGCACCAGCGAGGTGTGGACATGCTGCGATGTGCCGGTGGCGAGTCGGCGCCACAGGCCGCACACCACGCCGAAGGCGCCGAGCATCGGTGTCGTGACGTCGTGGATGGGTGCGCTGAGGAAGACCGGCTCCGGCCCCGCGTCTGGCCATCCGCCTTGGGCAGCCATGAACCCACCCAACGCCTGGACCAGGGGATCGAACGCGGGCCGCTCGGCCATCGTCTCATCTGCCCCGTAGCCCGGCGAGGACAGGAAGATGAGCGACGGATTCTTCGCCGCGAGCGTGGCCTGGTCACAGCCGAGCCGTGCGGAGACTCCCGGTCGGAAATTCTCGATCACCACGTCGGCGTCGGCGACGAGACCATGCAGCGTGGCCTGGTCTTCGGAGGTCGTCAGGTCGAGGACGATGCTGCGTTTGCCCTGGTTCCATGAGGCGAAGCTGCCACCGATGCCGCGGAACGGGTCGCCGGTCGGCGGCTCGACCTTGATGACCTCCGCGCCCAGCATCGCCAGATGCCGGCTCACCACGGGACCGGCGATGAACCCGGCGAGGTCGAGGACCCGCAGGCCGGCCAAGGGGTGCTCACCTGAACCAGGCCGGAACGTGTCGGCCGGCAGCGGGCCGACGGACCATTCGCCCAGGATCTCCCGGGTGTGCTGCCCCGGCAAGGGAGCCGGTCGACGTACCGACCCGGGCGCGCCATCGACCCGGACGGGGACCCCCATCATCTTCACGTCGCCCACCTCAGGATGGTTGACCGTCACGTCCATCTCGTTCGCTCGGACCATCGACGACTGCAGGAACTCGTCCCGGGTGAGTACCGGTTGGGCCGGGACGTCGGCGGCGGCCAGCAACGACAGCCACTCGTCGCGCGGCTTGGTGGCGAACACTTCGTCGAGGATGGGGGTGATGCGGGCGATGGCGTCGTCGAGCATGAGGCCCCACGGCGGGTTCGCCAACAGGGGGTCGTCGATCAGTTCGGGACGCCCGATGACCTCGAGCATCCGTTGGTAGAACCGGGCGGTGCCACACGCCAGGAAGAACCACTTGCCGTCTCCCGCCATGATGAGCCGGTAACAGGCGACGCGTCCCTTGGAGCCGAGGCCGGAGTCGCCCGGGCGAGCCGCGGTGTCTCCATCCACCCGAAATTCTCCGAGTTGGATCGCCGCAGCTCCCGCGACCTGGGACACCTCGTACACCGGGGCCTGACCGGTCGCCGCGCGATGGACCAGGCCGGCGACCGCGGCGAGGGCACCGAGGACACCGGTGCCGTAGGCAACGATGGGGATGACCACGTCGACCGGCACCTCGGCGTAGGACTGCTGGTTCCAGGCGATGCCGGTCGCCGCGTGCAGGAGCGAAGGGGTTTCCGGATCGTCGACCTTCGGTCCATGTTCGCCCCACGGGGGCATGGCGACGATGACGGCACCGGGGGCGCGTACCCGGAGTGCCGCGGCATGCCCGGGACGGTCGGTGAAGATCACGTCCGCCCGGGCGATCAACCCGTCGAGGGCGTCGGCGTCGCACATGACGGACCGTTTGTTGCGGTTGATCGTGTGGAAACCAGGGTCGGCGCGGTACGGGTCGCCCGCACCCGTCTCGACCTTCACGACATCTGCGCCCTGGTCGGCCAGGAACATCGCGGCGTAGGGAGCGGCGATCTCGGTCGCCAGGTCGAGGACTCGAACGCCGTCGAACAGCCCGCTGGACGGGGTGATTCGAGGCTGGGGGGTGACAGGCTGGGTCATGGGATGACTCCGGACTCCTTGAGGGCATCGATGGCTTCCCAGTCGAGCCCGAGTTCCATCAGCACCAGCTCGGTGTCCTGGCCCAGCTCCGGAACCGGCCGGTCCACCGACCACGGATTGTCGGGGAAGTCGATCGGTGAGGCGACCATTTCGACCGTGCTGCCGTCGGCCATCGGCACGTCGACCCAGCACCCGATGGCCCGGGCTTGAGGATCGTCGTGGCGCATGTCGAGGGTCGACTGGACAGCGGCCCACCAGACATTCTCGGCGTCGAAGATCTCGCCCCACTCGGCTCGGGGACGGGTGGCCAGCGCGGCCTCGATGGCCGCGGTCAGCTCGACCGCGTTGGCCATGCGAGCTTCGATGGTGGCGAAGCGAGGGTCGGTGGCCCAGTCGGGGCGGTCCAGCGCGCGCAGGACGTCGGGCCAATGACGTTCGCCCTCGAGCCCCAGCAGCCACAGCCATTTGCCGTCGCCGCAGCGATAGCCGTTGATGAGCGGATTGGCGGGACCCTTGCGATTGGTGGGGGGAACGTCGATGCCGAGACGGGCGGTGACGTTGTGGTCCCATCCGAGCATGTAGGTGCCGAGTCGCATGAGCGAGCCCAGCACCAGTTGACCCTTGCCGGTCCGCTCCCGTTGGAACAGCGCGGCGGAGATGCCGCCGGCCACCGACATGCCGGTCATGTGGTCGCCCATGCCGCCGCGCTGGTACGGCAGGTCCTGGCCTTCGGGGGTCAGGGTATGGGCCACGGCCGCACGACTCCAGAATGCGCCGACGTCGTACGCGTGGCGGTCGCGGTCGGGGCCATCGAGGCCGTACCCGGTGACGGCGCCGTAAACGAGACGAGGGAAACGCTCGTGCAATGTGGCGTAGTCGAGCCCGGCTCGCTCGAGCCCGCCGGGTCGGTAGTTGGTGACGAAGACATCGGCCTCGGCCAGGAGACGGCCCATGACATCACGGCCGGCATCGGTCGAGATGTCGAGCGCGATGCTCCGTTTGCCCCGGTTGTCGAGCTCGAACGGTGGGTTGATGGTGCCGGGAAAGATCCATTCGAGCGACCGGAGCGGCTCGACCTTGATGACCTCGGCCCCCCAGTCGGCCAGGATGGCCGAGCAGGAGGGACCGGCCACCCAGAGCCCGAGTTCGACGACCCGAACGCCGTCGAGCGGCCCGGTCACCTTGCCTAGATCCCGAGTTCTTCGAGCACCGGGATGAGGTGGCGGCGTAGCAGCTTGCCGGTCGACGTGCGGGGGAGCTCGTCGGTCAGGTGGATGACCTCGGGTCGCTTGAACGATGCCAAGTGCTCGTGACAATGCGCTTGGACGGCCTCGACGGACCCTCCGTCGCGTAACACCAGCGCGGCCACGA
>JAQCHM010000392.1 GCA_027730885.1 Actinomycetota bacterium
TTCCTGATCGGGAACGTCGGCCAAGTGCCCCAGCGCCTGACGCAGCAGGCAGGGGCGATTGACCGACTCGACCCTGACGACGGTGGCTCCCCAATGGGCGAGGATCTTGGTCGTCAAGGGACCGGCTGCCACCCACATGAGGTCGCACACCTTCAGACCATCGAGCGGTGGAACCTCCCGCCCGGCGATGGACGCACCGGAATGGCCGGAGACATCGGAGGGAGGACGAACGCCGCCGGCTCCCAGGTATCGAGCAGTGTGGGCGCCGGGTGCAGCCGGCGCCCCGAGCGGTTCAGTCGGCACGGCCGACGACTTGACCACGGGCCCCGGATAGCAGATCTCCCCCGAGGGCATGCCCGCGTCGGGATGCCGCTCCCAGAAATCGCGCGAGGCCAACTGCGGACTGGTGAGCACGTCGTCGATGTTGTTGACCGGGGCCAACAACAGGCCCTCATCAAGGCCTCGCTGGAGCAACTCGGCCTTGGTCTTGGTCTTGGCGAAGGTCCCGATGACCTCCATCAAGTGGTCCAGATCGCTCAGAGGACGCACCCCTTGTTGGATGTGCAGCGCGAAGTCGATGTAATCGGCGTCACGGAGGGCCGCATCGCAGAAGCCCTCGTCGAACACCCATCGCATGAACTTGGCAACCTTCGGGCCGATCATCTGGCCGAACGCGACGGTGATGATCGCCCAACCGTCGGCACATTCGTAGACCCAGCGCAGGAGTTGCGGTCCGACCTTCGCTCCGCCGGCCACCCGTTCGACGGGAGCGAGGCCGGCCGTCGACACCAGGATCGCCGGCACCGCCGACTCGCACGCGGCCTGTTGGGCCGACACGTCCACGTGTTGGCCCAACCCGGTCTGATGCCGATGCTGGAGCGCGACGAGCGCGCCGACTGCGGCCTGCGCACCCGCATGGCACCACGTCTGGGGGACCGAGATGCGCACCGGCGGTCGGTCACCGTCGCCAGTGACCGCCATCTGCCCGCTCGACGCGACCAGCGTCAGGTCGGTGGCCAGCCAGTCGGCCTTGGGGCCGTCGGAACCGAACGGGGTGATGGAGACGGTGATCAGCGACGGGTGCCGTTGTCGCCAACGCGCGAGATCGGTGACCAGCGTCGGGACGAGCAACCCGATCGAGTGGTCGCTGATGACGACGTCGGCGTCGGCGACCAGACGATCGAGATCGTCGGCCGCGGACACGATGACCGATCGCTTCCCTCGATGGAAGGAGTCGAAGATGGCGTCCCGCGGACGCCCGCCCGTCGGCTCGACCAGTACCACCTCGGCACCGAACTGGGCGAGCAGGAATCCGGCGAATGCGCCTCGTTCCCCGGTCAGATCGACAACGCGAACGTGCCCCAACATGTCATCGGCCCTTGAAGGTGGGCTGGCGCTTCTCGACGAATGCTTTGGCCGCTTCCTTGTGGTCCTCGGTCTGCCCGGCGCGGGTCATCGCTACGGCCTCGGCGGCCAGGCATTCCTTCAATTCGTGGTGGAGCGCACGGTTGAGGTTCTCCTTCATCAACCGATGGGCGATCGGCGCCCCGGATGCGATCTCCTGGGCGAAGGCCATGGTGGCCGCTTCGAAGTCGGCGGCCGGCGCCACCCGATTGGTGAGTCCGAGGCGGAGGGCCTCGTCCGCGTCGACTCGTCGGGCGGTGGAGTAGAGCTCTCGGGCAAGCGCGGTTCCGACGATCTGGGTCAGGAACCAGCTTCCGCCGAAGTCGCCGCTGAACCCGACCTTGGCGAACGCGGTCGTCATGAACGCGTTGTCGGCCATGATCCGGAGATCGCACGAGAGGGCGATCGAGAGTCCGGCTCCGGCGGCCGCGCCGGGAAGGGCAGCAATGACCGGCTTGGGAAGCTCGTGCAGCGCCAACGACACCGATTCCTGGCGGCGTCGGAGATCGTCGATGCGCTCCTCGACCGTCGGCCCGCCGCTCGAACCGGGAGCAGACCGGGTGGCCATCGCCTTGACGTCGCCCCCGGCGCAGAAGGCGCCGCCCGCTCCGGTGACGACCAGGCAACCGATTCCGGGATCAGCTGCGATGACGGGGAGCACTCGATCGAAGCCCTCGTACATCGAGGGCGTGAGCGCATTGCGGGCCTCGGGACGGTTGAAGCTGAGCACCGCCACCCTTCCTTCGACCCGCGCGGTGAGGTGCTCGGTTCCGGTCTCGAGTGTGGTCTGGGTCATGGATCATCCCCTGGCTTGATCGGTGGTCTGTCTTCGTGGTCCTGAGCGGCAGTCTCGCCTCAGTTCGCACCGAAGACCAGCCGACTGCGAGGATCACGCCATGCGACGTCTCACGACGCTGGCCCAACCCTCGGGTGAGGCCGAATCGATCCAGGGATGGTTGGTCGTCGCAGCCACGTTCGTCTCGACCGCGACCATTTTCGGGATCACTTACAGCTTCGGCACGTTCTTCAAGGTGATGGCACAAGAGTTCGGTGCCGACAGCAGTCGCACCGCTCTGATGTTCGGTCTCACGATCTTCTTCCTGTTCGTTCTCGGATTCCCTGCCGGCAAGGCCAGCGACCGGTTCGGACCTCGGCCAGTCGTACTGTTCGGATGTTTCGCCATCGTCACCGGACTGATGCTGACGTCGCTCGTGCAGTCGATCACGGTCGGCTACCTCACCTACGGCTTCGGCATCGGGGTCGGCGTCGCTTGTTGTTACGTTCCCCTCGTGTCCCAGGTCTCGGCCTGGTTCGATCGCCGAAGAGCAATGGCCTTGGGGTTTGCCGTGTCGGGTATCGGGGTCGGAACGCTCGTCGCGTCGCCGACGGCCGCCTGGCTCATCCGGTCGCACGGTTGGCGCGAGACGTATCGCATCCTCGCCGTCGTGGCCCTGATCGGGCTGCTCCTGTCTGCCGCGCTCGTCCAGCGCGCCCCGGCCTTGGCTGGTGCGACGCGGTTCGAGCTACGACCCGTGCTTGCCAGCCCCGTCTTCCGCAGCATGTACCTCGGTGGGCTGCTGATGAGCCTTTCGCTGTTCGTGCCCTTCGTGTTCCTCGGCCAGTACGCAATCGAACACGGGGTTGAAGCGAGCGTCGCAGCCTGGTTGACCAGCTTCCTTGGGCTCGGTTCGCTCGGCGGGCGCCTGATCCTCGGGCTGTTCGTGGAGAAGGTTGGCCTACTGCGCCTCTACCAGGGGTGCTTCGCCACCCTTGCCGGTTCCTTCTTCATCTGGCTGGGGAGCGGTGGCCGCTTCGCAGTGCTCGCCGTCTTCGCCTTCGTGCTCGGCACGTCCTACGGCGGCTACGTGGCGCTCAGCCCCGCGGCCTCGGCGCAACTCTTCGGCCTCAACGGCCTGGGCTCTATCCTCGGCGCGCTGTACACCGCAGGAGGCCTCGGAGGTCTCATCGGGCCTCCCGTCGCCGGACTCATCATCGATCGAACGGGCCGATACGAGCCGGCGATCATCACCGCGCTGCTGCTCGGATGCGCATCCGTCGTCGTGCTCCGCCGCGCCATCGCCGC
>JAQCHM010000393.1 GCA_027730885.1 Actinomycetota bacterium
GAAGCCGCGAAGCCGAAGATCGGCCGCGGCCCCACCAGGACGGAGGGACTTGTACACCGCAGCCATCGCCGGGCCGGTGACCGTTCAGTGGACCAGGTAGTTGCCGAACTCGCAGAACTGGTTGATGACGACGTTCTCGGGCGACTGGGCGAGCACCGCACACGTGTCGTAGATCTCCTTCACGTTGCTCTCGGTTCCCGGCGTGTGGATGATGTCGTTGGCCGGATCGATCGTCCATCGATTGAGCCAGTCGAACCGCTCCCGACTTTTTCCCGCCGGCAGGACGGCAACACCACGGCTGTCCATGATGCGGCTGATGGCAATGCCGCCGCGCGCGTAGTCGCCGGTCGAGGGCCAGATGGCCCGGTGCACCGTCGGGTCGAACGTCCCGGTGACCACGCGTGGCGCAAGGCAGGCATAGGCGGCCAGCACCTTGTGGGCCGTGATCATCGGAAAGCGATCGCCGACGACGAGCACGATGCGAGCGTCGACACCGGTCAGGACAGAGGGAAGCTCGATGTGGAACGGCACCTCGGCCAACTCGTCGACCTCACCGGCCGCGTTCGACGCGCCCGTACCGTTGTGCCAGTGCACACGGAACAAGTTGCGGGCGTCGGGCAGGTTGCGGTCGACCACGGCCAGTTCGTCCAGGATGGCGGGATCGATGGCCGCCGGGTTGCGCAGTTCGGCGAACGTCGGGAGCCGTATGCCCTTCTCGCGGAATCGGTCGACCGACCGGTCGCGTGCGGCCGGGTCGACCACCGTCTCGGTCAGGCCGATGTCGGGCGCCATCGGCGTGATGTTGGGCTCGGTCATGAGCAACCTCCTGTCACAGGAATGTAGCGACGCCCCTGCGGCCTCGGCGCTCTACTCCGACGGGCTAGTTTGGCCAACGACTTGAGACGCCTGGGCATCGCAAAGGGTGGAGTACCAATGGTTCGATACGACCAGGAAGCCGCCGAACGCGGTCAGAAATACATCGAGGACCAGCGGGGCTCGGGCGGACGTCGTGGCGCCAGCGCTTCAGCGGGCGGCCTGCCCATCGGAAAGGTCGGCGGCCTCGCCGGTGTCATCATCGCCGTTCTTGTCGCTGTGCTCGGTGGCGGCGCGCTGAACGATGGCGGTGGTACGAACTCCGGCTTCGGCATCGGCTCCGCAAGACTCGACGACGGCGCGCAGGTGGCCACCGACGTTGGCAACACCGGTCCGGCGGTCGATCCCGATGCCGACACCAAGGCGTACATGGGCTTCCTGATGCTGGACATCCAGGAAGTGTGGACGGAGTACTTCGAACAGGCTGGTCTGCAGTACCAGGAGACCAAGATGGTGCTCTTCTCCGACGCGGTGTCGACCGGCTGCGGCAACGCGACCTCCGCCGTCGGTCCGTTCTATTGCCCGGCACCCGGCGACAACAAGATCTACGTCGACCTCGACTTCTACGACGAGCTGGCCGACAGGTTCGGCGCCCCCGGAGACTTCGCCCAGGCCTACGTCATCGCCCACGAAGTCGGGCACCACATCCAATCGGTCACCGGCATCAGCGACGAGGTCCGTCAGGCGCAGTCCGAGAACCCCGGAGCGAAGAACGAGCTCTCGGTCCGCCAGGAACTGCAGGCTGACTGTCTCGCCGGCGTCTGGGCCTTCTCGGCCGCCAAGCGCACGACGGCCGCCGGTCAGCCCATCATCGAACAGGGCGACTTCTCCGAAGGTCTCGGGGCCGCGGCCGCCGTCGGCGACGATCGCATCCAGGCGTCGGCCGGTATGACCGTCGATCCTCACACCTGGACCCACGGTTCGGCCGAAGCCCGCGAGAACTGGTTCATGATCGGATTCCGTTCGGGTGACCCCGAACAGTCCGAAACCTTCGGCGTCCCCTCAGACCAGGTTGGCCTGTAGCGAACACCCAACCCGGGTCAGATTCGGTCGATCGGGCGAGCCGGAGCCCCCACCGCGACACAGTTGTCGGGTAGGTCGGTGGTCACGACCGAGTTCGCTCCCACGGCCACGTGCCTTCCGATCGTGACGCCGGGGACGACGACCACGTTGGTACCGAGCCACGACCCGGCGCCGATGCGCACCGGCGCCTCGGGCTGACTCTGCCGGCCGATCGGTAGGTAGGGGTCGGTGACCGCGTGGTTCTGGTCGGTCACGAAGACGTTGGGGCCGAAGTAGACGTCGTCCTCGATGACCACCTCGAGATGACCGGCGATGCTCGAGTGCCGACCGATCAGACAACGGTCGCCGATCACCACGACGCGATCGCTCAGCAGGCTCTGACCGGGTGCCATGCCGGCCGAGAGAGCGCAATGGGGGCCGATGAGCGTGTTGCTGCCGATGTGGATGGCGTGCTCGCCGAAGAGCGCCACCGGGGGAAAACAGATGATGGATCCCGAGCCGAACGACCCGAACCTCGCGGCCCGGCGAGTGCCGGCGGCGATGAACGCCCGTCGGGCGACCCATTCGTACGCCCCCAACAGCAGGTCCGCGGTGGTTGTCGTCCCGATCCTCACCGAAGGCCGGCCAGAGCGCTCGCGATCTCGGCGGCTACCCCCGCGTTGTGCTCGGCCAGCTCCAGATTTGCCGGGATGCTGGCCCCCGCCGTCGCCTCAGCAAGCGCAGCGAGCACAACAGGCGTGATGCCGTTGCCGGTGACCCCGGTAGCGGCCGCGACCTCGAGCGCCCGCAGCACCGCTTCCTCCAGCGGTGCGAACTCCAGCGCCGCGGCTTCGGGGACAGGCGCGACGACGAGAACGCCTCCGCCGCCGAGGGCCCAATGGGCTCGGGCGATGGCAGCGACCTCCTCGGCCGAGTCGACGCGGTAGGGCACCGGCAGGTTGGAGGACCGCGCGTGGAAGGCCGGCATTGCATCGCATCGCCAGCCGAGTACTGGGACGCCGTCGGTCTCGAGACGCTCGAGCGTGGCCGCGAGATCGAGGAACACCTTCGCGCCGGCCGACACGGTCACCACCGGATGCCGGGCAAGGGCACCCAGATCGGCGCTGATGTCACCCGTTTCGGCCCAGCCGCGATGCACGCCGCCGATTCCTCCGGTTGCGAACACTTCGACACCGGCCCTGACCGCCAGGATCAGCGCGGCCGAGACCGTCGTGGCCCCGTAGGCCCAGCGTTGCCCTATGGCAACGGCGAGGTCGCGCTCGGCCACCTTCCGGGCCGGTCCACAGATGCGAGCCGGGTCACCGAGACCGAGACTGGCGATCCCGTCGAGCACCGCGGTGAGGGCGGGCACGGCTCCACGGCCTCGCACCGCGGCCAAGCACCGATCGAGCGCCTCCGCGTTGGCCGGAGCCGGCAGCCCGAGGTCGGAGAAAATGGTCGATTCCAGCGCCACTAACGGCCTGCCGGCCTGGACCGCAGCCGCGACCTCGGCCGAGAGGGTCGGGAGCGGGGATGCCGACGGGAGCGGTCGATCGGTTCTGTTCGTCACGGAGGCCGAGGTTATGGCTGGGCGGAGTAAGTTCA
>JAQCHM010000394.1 GCA_027730885.1 Actinomycetota bacterium
CCAGACCGCCATGACCATCGACACGCTCTCCGAAGGTCGCTTCATCCTGGGGCTGGGCACGTCGGGGCCCCAGGTCATCGAGGGCTGGCACGGTGTGCCGTTCGACAAGCCGCTCGGTCGGACCCGTGATGTGATCGAGATCTGCCGCAAGGTGTGGTCGGGCGACAAAGTCGAGCACGACGGCCAGGCAGTGAGCCTCCCGCTACCTCCGGGGCAAGGCACTGGTCTAGGCAAGCCCCTGCGCCTCATGTGCCAGCCGCTCCGCCGCGATATTCCCATCGCGGTTGCTTCGATCGGACCCAAGAACGTCGAACTCACCGCCGAGGTTGCCAACGTCTGGCAGCCGATCCACTTCCTACCCGAGAAGTTCGACCAGGTCTGGGGCGACTCGCTGGCCGCGGGCCGGGCCAAGCGGTCACCCGAGCTGGGCCCGCTCGAGATCGTGGCCGGTGGAACCGTTGCCCTCGGCTCAGGCCCACTGGTCGACTCGGCCCGCAAAGCGGTCCGGGACAATGTCGGCTTCTACGTCGGCGGCATGGGTGCCCGTGACAAGAACTTCTACAACGACCTGTTCCACCGCTACGGCTACGAGCAGGAAGCCCGGGACATCCAGGATCTCTTTCTCAGCGGCAAGCGCGAAGAGGCCTTCGCGGCCGTACCCGACGACTACGTCGACCGCGCCAGCCTCACCGGTGACGAAGGACGGGTCCGCGAGCGGATCGCGGTCTACAAAGAGGTCGGCGTGACCTACCTCGACATCACCATTCCGGCCGACACCGAAAATCCGCTCGAGGTCATCGAGAAGGTCAAAGCCTGGGCCGAGTAGACCGGCAGTGGCTCGGCAGGGCTCGCCACGTGGCGGGCCCTTGCCCGCCGCGTTAGCGTGACGGTCGTGGAGCTACGTGCAATCGGTGTGACCCTCGACAGCAACGACCCGATGCTGATCGCCGACTTCTGGCAGAAGGCGATGGGCTTCAAGGAGCGGGTCGGGGACGGAAATCCGTACATCACGCTGTCGGGCTCCGACGTAGGTCGGCCACTCAACCACCTGACCATCCAGCGAGTGCCCGAGGGCAAGGCGGCCAAACATCGCCTCCACTTCGACCTCTTCGTGAAGGATGACGAAGCCGCCATCGCCGAGCTGCAAGCACTGGGAGCCACGGTCATCGTGCCCGCCAGCGGTCCGGGCCATCAGGGCATGACGGCGACGGTCATGGCCGACCCCGAAGGTGGCGAGTTCTGCGTGGTCTGCCGCCGGTCCTGATCGGGTCTTGCCTCACAAGCCAAGCAAGCGAGAGGCATTGTCGCGCAGGTACTTGCGTTCGACCGCCGCCGGTAACGCCCACGATGAAACGATGTGCCGCAGCTCCACCAGCGGGCCGCAGTTGGGGTACACGCTCCCAAACAGCAGCTGATCCTGCAGCAGATGCCGGAGCGCCGTGATGTAGTGCTCCGAGCCCGGAAAGCCGTAGTGCACATACTGGCCGGGAACGATGAAGATGTTCGGTTGCTTGTAGGCCGCGCCCAGCGCTTCGAGCACGTAGGGCCAGCCACCATGCTGAATGACGATCGAAAGCCGCGGGAAGTCGGTCGCCACGCGATCCACATACTCCGGGCGACAGTCGTCCATGTAGGGGCCGAGCAGGCACGACATCGTGGTGGTCACGATCAGGCCGTGGGTCTGAGCCGCCTCGAAGATCGGGTACAGGGCCCGATCGTCGAACCGGCGGCTGATCGACGCGGTCGACGGGTCGATCGTGACCCCTCGTAAGCCGGCTTTGGCGATCTCGGCGATACGAGAGACCGCGTTCTCGATGTCCGATGGCTCGACCGAACCGAATCCGATGAACCGGTCCGGGTGTGCGGCCACCAAATCCACGATGTCCTCGGTGCTGGTGGGTGAAAGCCCGCGATCGGCGGTCGGGCCGGGTACGCCGATGACCCCGATTTCAATGTTTGCCTCGGCCATCTCGGCGAACATGAGCTCGATCGACTCGGCCTCGAAGGACGGACACGGCGTCACGTTCATGCGCTGCAAGTAGACGTAGGTGGTTTCCCGCGTCCAACTTCGCGCTCCGACCGGACGGAAGCGGAAGTCGATGGCCGCGACGGGCTCGTTGGACATGCCGGGCACGATACCTCAGCGAGTCGCCAGGTCTCCGACGGGGCTCTCCAGGCCGAGGAGCCGGTCGAGCGTGGAGTGGTAGTGGGTGAGGCCTGGTTCGTTGCGACCGAATTGGATGTACTCCTGTGCGCCGGAGGCGAACGAGCGCTGGATCTGTTCGCACATCACGAAGTCCTCGGTCTCGGTAACTTGCATCAGGAGATCCAGGTTCTTCTTCCAATAGGCCTTGGCCTTGTCGGTGACGGGCTCCTCCGGCGCGTACAGCGACACGATCGCCTTGCAGCGGTTCGGGCCGTCGGGGAAGATCTGGTAGATCTCGAGGTGGTCGACCTGTTGGATCACCACCGTATTGGGCACCATGTGGTACACGAGGGTCGCCGCCGGCAGCAGGTCCCAGTCGTCGCGGGGTTGGTCCGGGTAGTCGTTGAGCGGCCAGCGTGCGACCACCATCCGCCCATGCGTTTCCCAAGCGTCGTAGAGTGCGTTATTCGATTGGATCAGCGGGTGAATGGTCGTCCGATGAAGGTGCTCGACGTGGTACACCTCACCGAAGGTGTCGAACATGAGCTTCCAGTTCATCTCCCGAACGGTGGTGCGGGTCTCGGTGCGGAAGTAGTTCTGGAAGCCGAAGCTGGTGAGTTCGGTCTCGGCGCCGCCGAGCCAGGCCGCCGCGTCGAAGGTTGCCGGGTCACCGTCGAGGTGGACAAACACGAAGCCGGCGGCTTCGCCGCACGCGAGAGGCGCCAGGCCGTGCTCCTTCTTGTCCACACCAGCGAAGCCGGCGCGGTGCGTCATCGCAACCAGGGTGCCGTCGAGGCGATAGGACCACGCGTGGTACGGGCACATGAAGGTCTTGTCGGTGTGGCCTCGGCCATCGGCTACACACGCGCCGCGGTGGCGGCAGACGTTGCGGAAAGCCCGAACCACACCGTCTTCACCCCGAGCGACCAGCACCGGGACGTCGGCGATGTCCAGCGTCATGTAATCGCCCGGGTTGGGAACGTCGGGCGTCATGCACGCGAGCACCGGCAGCCCACGGAACAGCTTCTCGACCTCGGCCTCGTAACGGTCGGCCCTCACGTACTTGTCGACGCGGTTGCGGTAGACGTCCTCGCCCACGTCGGTCGTGTTGCCGGCCTGGCGGTGGGCCAGCATCCGATCCAACAAACCGAGCTGCCATGACCGCGTCATCGACGCCTCCCCTGAGATCTACTGCCGTTCCGGCGACCCAACTCTCGGGTTCCGAACTGTCGGACATAGTAACAACAAACTCAGCGACCCTCGAAACTTGTGCTCCGCTTGGCCAGGAACGCGGTGATCCCCTCGCGCGCGTCGCCAGTTCCGGCCGACGCG
>JAQCHM010000395.1 GCA_027730885.1 Actinomycetota bacterium
AGGCGCTCCACTATAGGATCACGGCTGGTGAAGATGCCAGTCGATTCGATCACTACGTCGACGCCGAGATCGCCCCATGGCAAATCCTTCGGGTTCCGCTCGGCCAGCACCTTCAGGACATCGCCGTCGACCGAGATGCCGCTGTCGACCGCTTTGATGTCGTTTGGCAGGCGCCCGAGCACCGAGTCGTACTTCAGCAGGTGCGCCATCGTTTGGAGCGACCCGAGGTCATTCACAGCAACGAAGTCGATGTCGGCCCCTGTCTGCTTGGCGGCACGGAAGAAGTTCCGTCCGATGCGACCGAAACCATTGATACCGACGCGGATGGTCATGTGAGGCAGTGCCTTTCTCGGATGTACAAAGGTAGTACTGGCTTGGAAACAGGGTGCGGGCGTGAATGCCGCACAACCCTAGTGGCTCAGCAGCGCGTCCAGGGCCACTCCCAGCTTGTTCGGATCGTGCTGGTAGCGGTCGCTGTGTGCGACATCGGCGACGACGACATGGGCGTCGACCTCCTCCACGCGAAACGTGCCGGGTAGCGCTACGACGGCGTCCATCACGATGCCGTGCTGGCGCAGAGTTTCGACATGCTCGGGCCGGTCGAACCCCAGGGCGTGGCCGCGATCGTTGGCGATATTGGCAACGAACACCCGCTGGGCGCGGGTGTGCAGGAGGGCGACGCGGATGGCAGGAACCACCGCGGCGGCGAGCACCGAGGTATAGAGCGAGCCGGGTCCGATGACCACCTGGTCGGCATCGATGATGGCTTGGATCGCCGCGTCGGGTGACTTGGGATTCGCGGGATCGAAGCGAACGTTGCGGATGTTTGAACCACGCTCGATAGTGACTTGACCGCAGAGCCTGCCCTCGCCGGAATCAGCCAGCAATGTGACGGCCTCCCTGGTTGCGGGGTAGATGACCCCCTCGGCGCCGACCAGACGGGCTACCTCGCGCACGGCCGTCTCGAAGTCACCGCACGCGCTCGTCAACCCGGCGATGAGCAGGTTCCCGATCGGGTGACCCTCGAGCGATCCTCGATCGAAGCTATGCTCCAGCGATCGAGCGAGGAGCGAGTTGTCCCCGGCGAGGGCCGACAGGCAACGTCGGAGATCACCGGGCGCAGGGACGCCAAGCTCACGTCGTAGTCGGCCGCTGCTACCACCGTCGTCGGCGACGGACACGATCCCGACGATCTCGCCCGCGTAGCATCGCGCCGAGCGAAGGGACGCGGCGAGACCGTGTCCGCCCCCGAGTGCCACTACGGAAGGTCCAGTCATCTGATCAGCGGTTGATGTCTCTATGGTTCACTCTCGGCGTCCAGCCTCGGCGGTTGAGCAAATCGCCGACCGTTTCCGCAATGACGACGGATCGATGACGACCGCCCGTGCATCCGAACGCGATGTTCAGGTACGAGCGTCCCTCTTCAGCATGAGCCGGAACCAGCTCGTCCAGAAGCCCCATGAGCCGGTCGAGGAACCGCTCGGACTGATCGCGTTCCAGGATGTGGGCCCTCACCTCGTCGTCGAGGCCCGACAGCTCGCGTAGACCTTCGACCCAGTAGGGGTTGGGGAGGAACCGGCAGTCGATGATGGTGTCGACGTCTAGCGGAACGCCATGCTTGAAGCCGAAGGACGACACTGTGATACGCATGCCCGACGCTTGGTCACCGGATCCGAATTCGCTGGTGAGCCGATCCCGGAGCTGGTGGGGGTTCATGTCCGTCGTGTCGATGACCAGATCGGCCGCGGCCTTGACCGGGGCGAGCATCTCCATCTCCCGGGTGATGGCGTCGACCAAGCTTCCTTCGGACAGCGGATGGCGTCGCTTGGTGCTCTCATAACGACGGACGATCACATCGACCGAAGCATTGAGGTAGACGATGCGGACACTGCCGATGGAAGCGCGCAGTCCGTGGATCTGGTCCTCCATCTCCTTGTCATAGCCGGCCATGGCCAGGGCGACACGGTCGTACCGGCCCGACCCGGAGGAAGCCAGCTCGAGCACCTTGGGCACCAGAGCCGCGGGCAGGTTGTCGATCACGAACCAGCCGAGGTCGTCAAGCACGCCGGCCGAGGTCGATCGACCCGCGCCCGACAGTCCGGTGATCACCAGCAGCTGTTTCATTCCGACCATTCTCTCATACGATCCCCCCGGTTTTGTGAAGCCGAAGGGCCAACAGCCGGGGAACCGTCGCGCCATCCACGAAGTCCGGCGCCTGCGCGAGGAACTCGGCCGGAGGGGCCGGCTCGTGCATGTAGGCCAACGACAGGCCGTGGGCAATCAAGGTGTTCAGGTACCGCGACAACGGACGGTGGACGAACCGAACCCAGACGTCTCGCTGGACCTGTTCGACCGTCGACTGTTCGATCAGGTACGGACCAATACGCCAGTACTGCTCGGGAGGGTCGAGGATCTGGTCGTCGATCCATCCGCTGCCTGGTGTCTGGAGCAACGGGTGATTGAGCAAGAACAGGAAACGCCCACCTGGGCGCAGGACCCTGGCCACCTCGGCGATGGCCTCGTCGACGTCATCGATGTGCTCGAACACAAGGCACGCGACGACCGCATCGACGGAGTCATCGGCCAGCGGGATGGCCGCGGCTCCGGCCAGCGCGTAGCTGGGTCCGCCGCCACGACGACTGGCTTCGGCTGTCTGAGCCGGAAAGGGATCGATGCCGATCACGCGGGACCCTGTCTCGGTCAGGGCCCGGGCCACTTGACCCTCGCCTGTTCCGACGTCGAGGATCACCGGGAAGCCGCGGAGCTCGTCGAGGATCAGCGGCAGAATCTGCTCGGTGTATTCGAGGTCGGCGCCGTCGGTGAACTCGCGCTGCCACCATTCAGAAAGCGCCGGGTTCGACCACTCCGCCGCCGTCGGCTCATCGGTCGGATCGAACTCGATCGGATCGAACTCCGTCGAATCCAACTCGGTCGAATCCAGCTCGGGGTGTTCTGTCACGGGTGACTTTCCGGTGAGGGTGCTGGTCGGGGGGCGTCGGCCGATGGCGGTCGGTAGCCATGGGTCTTGGCGAAGACGGCTTCGGCTACAGCATCGGGCAGCCAGGGCAGGGATTTCAGGGCTTCGATGCCGGCGTTGCGGACGTTCTTGACGCCGCCGAGCTCGGTGACGAGCCGCTTCTTCCTGGCCGGACCCAGGCCTGGGATCTCGTCCAAGACGGACTTGGTCATCCGCTTGTCACGCAGCTGACGATGATAACTGATCGCGAACCGATGGCTCTCGTCCCGAATCCGTTGCAAAAGGTAGAGAGCCTCGGACTGCCGGGGAATGCGTATCGGATCGCTGCGATGTGGCAGGTAGACCTCTTCGAACTGCTTGGCCAGCGAACAAACCGGAATCTCGTCGGTGAGCCCCAGCTCGTCGAGGACCCGAACCGCGACGCTCAACTGCCCTTTGCCGCCGTCTACCACCAGCAGTTGCGGCGGGGACTGGAACTT